>DASYAT010000204.1:0-6104 GCA_036501205.1 Streptosporangiaceae bacterium
GATCCGCCAGCACTACGCCGCCGCGTGGGAGTGCGAGCTGGCCGGTACCTACGGCCGGCCGGTCGTGCTCGAAGAGTTCGGGGTGAGCTCCGACCACGTCAGCGACGCCCACGCGGCCAGGTACTGCCGCCAGAGCCTGCACAACAGCCTGCTGGCCGGCGCGACCGGCTGGATCGCCTGGTGCAACACCGACTTCGACGCGCTGCTGGGCCAGGACCCGTACCGGCACCATGCGTTCGAGCTGGGCTTCGGGCTCACCGACGCCACGGCCGCCCCAAGCCGCAGCTAGCCGAGATGAAGGCGTTCGCCGAGATCATCAAGGCCGTCGACCTCGGTCAGTGCGAGCGCGCGGAAGCCGAAGCGGCCCTGGTCATCTCCTCCTATCTGGACTCCAGCTACCCGTTCACGGATCCAGCCGAGCCCGCGGACCTGCACCAGACCCTACGCCAGGCCTATGTCAGTGCCCGGCTCGGCGATCTGCCGCTGGCACTGGCCAGGGAAAGTGCCGGCATCGGCCAGGACGCCAAGCTCTACCTGGTGCCGTCGGTCAAGCAACTCCTGGCCCCGACCTGGGCCGAACTCGAGCAGCGAGCCGCCGCCGGCGCGACCGTGTACGTCTCCTACTGCGCAGGTACCACCAGCCGCCATCCGGGCCCGTCCTACGGCCGCCTGAACTCGATGTTCGGCGTCGAACACCAGCTTCGAGCCGGTCTGCCCGACCCGATCGATTCCGATACGGTGACGTTCCGTTTTCAGCGTGATTTCGGTTCCCTCCGGTCCGGGGACACGCTGACCTTCGCCGTCGCGGGCACCGAGTACAGCCGCTCCTACCTCCCGGTACACCCGGCCGGCGCCGACGTCCTCGCGAGCGACGACCATGGCCGCCCGGCCCTGCTGCTCAGGCAAACCGGCGACGGCTCGCTGATCTTGTGCACCTACCCGATCGAGCACATGGCCGCGCGGACCCCGGCCGTCAACCCTGAACCGACCGGCGCCCTGTACGACGCGCTCGCCACCCACGCCGGCGTGCGCAGGCCAGTGCTCACTGGTGATCCCCTGGTCGCCGCCGACGTACTGCTCCGCGCGGACGGCGAAGCCTTCGCCTGGTTCGTCAGCCAGGCCGACGAGCCGGTCACGATCACCCCGGTCGTCACCGCCGGCCTGCAGCTTGCCGCGCTCGACGGCACCGGACCCCTGGCCGAGTCCGTATCGCTCGCCCCGTTCGGAGTCGCCGTCCGCCGGCTCCTCTGAAATTCAAGGTCCTTGGAGGGAGAAAGATTTGCGTCGGTTCTGGACCTAGTCTCCAGAGCCCGGTCGAAGCGTCAGCTGATCAGCCCTGGGTCTCAGGCGTGATGAACCCGGTCTCGTAGGCCAGCACGACCGCTTGCACCCGGTCGCGCAGGTTCAGCTTGGTCAGGATCCGGCTGACGTGGGTCTTGACCGTGTTCTCCTCGACGACGAGCTCCCGCGCGATCTCGAGATTGGACAGTCCCCGCGCCACCAGCCGCAGCACCTCAAGCTCGCGGGCGGTGAGCAGGCGAAGCTGGGCGGGGATCCCGGCCGGCGGACGGGAGGCCAGCGTGAACCGGGAGATCAGCCGCCTGGTGATCGCCGGATCGATCAGCGCGTCCCCGGCTGCCAGGCAGCGGACCGCCGTGATCAGCTGATCGGCCGGAGCGTCCTTCAGCAGGAAGCCGCTCGCCCCGGCCCGCAGCGCCGCGTACACGTAGTCGTCGGCATCGAACGTGGTCAAGATCAGCACCTTGGTGGACGGCCGCAGGTCCATCACCTGCCTGGCCGCCTGCAGGCCGTCAAGCACCGGCATCCGGATGTCGAGCAGCGCGACGGTGGGGCCGTGCTGGCGTACCAGCTCGACTGCCTCCCGGCCGTCACCAGCCTCAGCCAGGACCGTGATGTCAGGTTCGGATTCGAGCATCACCCTGAACCCGCGCCTGACCAGCTGCTGGTCGTCGGCGATCACCACGGTGATCGGACACCGTAGTCCTCAGGAGTGATACCGGGCCGGTCAACGTCGCCCGCAAGCCGGACGATCTTACGCCCCGCGCTGCCTAGCGTTGCCAGGAGCCGTAGGACAAAGGGATGATCATCGTGGCAAGCCGGCTGCGGGCAGGAGTCAGGGTGGGCGAATCAGCAGGCCAGCGCAGGCCGCTTCCCCGGCCTGCCTCGTGGAGTATCGGTAAGCTCGGCGTGCTCGATGTTGCCGCTGCCCTCGGGCTCAGTGCGGTCGAAATGGCCGTCGGCGTTGGTGCGCTGCACCACACCGGCCCGCCCATCAGCCTGGCGGCCGCCGTCGGCACACTCTTCATGGTATGTCCCGTGGCCTGGCGCCGGCCCTGGCCGCTTGGCGCGACCGCCGTGATCGCGGTGGCTACGGCGGCGAACGTGATCATCTTCGGGACCATGGTCAGGTGCGGCGTCGCCCTGCCCGCGGCTTTCCTGGTCGCTTTCGCGGTCGGCGCCCGGTGCGAACGGGGTAAGGCAGCGGCCGGCCTGGTGCTATGCGCGATCGGCGTGGTCATCGAGGGCGGTTTCGATCCGCGGATCGGCTGGCCGGGGCTCACCACCGTGCTGCCCGTGCTGGTGGCGTTCTTCGCGGCCGGGACGCTGGTGCGGGCTCGGAGCCGGACCGCGGCTGAACTGCGCCGCCAGTCGGCCGAGCTCCGCCGCCAGCGTGAGCGGACGGCGCGGCTGGCGGTGGCGGCCGACCGGGAGCAGCTCACCGCCGATCTCGAGCAGACCCTGCACGCCCAGCTCAGCGATATCGCGACGGCGGCGGCTACCGGGCTCGACCGGCTGCCCGCCGATGAGGACGCGGCCCGTCAGGTCATGGCTTCGATCGAGCGGGATGGGCGGAGTGCGCTCGGGCAGATGCGGGAGCTGGTCGGGTCGCTGGCGGCGCCGGGGGAGTCGGCGCTGAAGAATCCGCAACCCACCCTCGCAGCGTTGCCCGCGCTGCTCGCCACCGCCACAACGGCGGCGACCAGGCTGACGATCGAAGGCAGTCAGGCAGTGCTGCCCTCCGGTCTCGACCTGGCCGGCTACCGGATCGTCGAGCATTTGCTGGCGACCGTCGAGGACTCGCCGGAGGCGGCCGTCGATGTCCGCCTGGTGTTCACTGCCCAGACGCTCGAGCTGCACGTCAGCGGGCCGCGCTCGTCGGGCACCGAATTCCGGGCCGCGCTCGCGGCGGCGGCCGAGCGGGCCCGGCTGCACGGCGGGTCGGTGCGGCACCGGCTGGACGGACGCAGCTGCCTGGCCACGGCGCGGCTCCCGCTGATCAGCGGACATGCGTGACTTCGGGGCCGCGATGAGTCGCTTCGCCGCCTCGGCGCGAAGCGACCCGCTGCTAGCTTTCATAGCCGGTGTAGTTGCTCTTGGATTTTTGATCGCGACCGCGCTGAACGGCGACCAGCATTGGGCCGCCCTGATCTTCTTCGGACCGTACTGTTTCGCGCTGGCCATCCGCCGCCGCTGGCCGCTGGCCGCCGCCGTGCTGGCGGGCGCGGCCAGGTGGGCACCTTGATCAATAACGCGGGCTACGGCGCGTACGGGCCGGTTGAGGAGGTCAGCCTCGACGAGGCCAGGCGCGAGTTCGAGACCAACGTGTTCGGTCTCGGCCGGATGTGCCAGCTCGTGCTGCCGGCGATGCGCTCGGCCGGGCGCGGCGCCATCATCAACATCAGCTCGATGGGCGGCCGGGTGACGTTCCCGGCCGGCGGCTGGTATCACGCCAGCAAGTACGCGGTCGAGGCGCTCAGCGACGCGCTCCGAGTCGAGGTCAAGAGCTTCGGCATCCGCGTCGTGCTGGTCGAGCCCGGGCTGATCAGGACCGAGTTCGGGTCGGTCGCCTCCACCGGCCTGACCGGTGCCGGCAGCGACGGCCCCTACGCCGGCATCCGGGCCGCCGCCGACTCGGTGACCGAGCAGAACTATCGTTCCCGGCTAGCCGTCGGCCCGGACGCCGTCGCCAAGGTGGTGCGGCGCGCCATCGAGGCATCGCATCCGCAGGCTCGCTACCTGGTGACGCCCGCCGCCAAGGTTCTCGTGCACACTAGGCGCCTTGGCGGCGACCGGGTCTGGGACTCGCTGGTGCGGTGCTCGTTCCGCTTGCCCGCCTAGCTGACGGGGTCTAGATGGCCGGCCCCGGCTACAGGCTCAGCTCGGTCTCAATCCGCTTGAGGCTGTGGCGGGCCAGCGCGAGGTTGGACTTGTTGCGGTCAAGCACCAGGTAAAGGAAGAGGCCGTGCTCGTCGCGGTTGTTCTTGAGCAGCCTGATCAGGTGGTACTGCTTGCCCAAGGTGATCAGGATGTCCTCGATGGCGTCGTTGAGGCGCAGCGATTCCATAGCGCGCATCTTCGCGCGCACGACCTCGGTGTTACCGGCGGCGGCGACTTCCAGATCGAGGTACTTTCCGCCGCCCAGCGACCCGAGTGACATACCGCTATCCCAGTCAACTAGCGATACGCCGACGGCACCGTCGATGGTCATCGCTTCCTTGAGCGCTGTCTCAATGTTCACGGCCACTGCCTTTCGGGTTGCGTTTGTCCGGTGGTTTACGCTAGCAATAGCACCGCTTGGCCACCATCAAAACGGCAGGATTAAATATCTACATTCCCTTAGCCGGATCACGAGGCGCTTGCCGGCGGTTTTCCGGCAAAGCCCCAAATGGCAGGCAACCGCTACATTCGCGGTTGAGTCGCACAATCAGGAGCAGAAATCTTGACCTTGTGCAGAGGCACAGTAAAATGCTTGTGCAACGGCACGAAGCTTGTAAGCGCTGCTCGCGGTTGTGCACTGGCACATGAAACTAGGAGTGCAGGTGCATGTGCGTCATAACTATTTGCCTCGATGGCGCACCAGTCAGCTATCGTGGGTGTGTCAGTTACCGGCTTCTGTCAATGGCTGTAGCTAAGATCGTGAATTGTGATCTAGCCGGTGAAGGAGTGATCTCGACTGACCGCTTCGCAAGGGCAGACCAAGTCGACCGGCCCGGCCCCCGTGGTTGACAGCACAATGGTTGACAGCACAATGGTTGACAGCACCGTGGACGGGAACCGAGTCGCGGCGGTACTCGACAGCCTGGTGATGCAGCGTGCCTCGGGCGTGCTCGAAGTGGCCGGAAACCCGAGCGGTGTCATCTACCTCGACGCCGGCGAGATCACCTTCGCGCACGCATCCTGGCTTCCTGATCTGGCGGACCGGCTAGGTGAAGTCGGCGACTCGCCAACCCAGGTGCGGGCACACCTGCGGGACGGCGCCGACGACGGCCTAGACGCCGGGGCGCTCCTAATGCAACACGGCAGCATGTCCAAATCGGCGCTCAAAGCCGTCCTGCGGTCGGTCGTCATCGACGCGCTGATCGTGCTGACGATGCCGCTCGCCGACGAGACCTCTGTCACGGCGACCAGGTTCTCGCCGGCCGCGACGCACTGGGCGCGCGGTTACTGCCGGCTGAAGGCGAACTCGATGCGGGCGGTGGCGGCCAAGCGGTCCTCGGGCCTGGCCCGCTGGGGTCTGGCGGTTAACACCCGCCTCGAGCTCCGCGACCTGCCCCATCCATGCGCCGTACTCAGCCAAGAGCACTGGGCGATTGCCAGCCAGATTGACGGCAATCTCTCGATCAGGGACCTGGCCCGCGAATGCGGGATTCCCCTCTACGACGCGATCGACCGAGTGTGTTACCTATCGCGGAGAGGGATGTGCGCCGCCCGCAGGCCAGACGCGGAGCCGATAGCCGGCGGTTCGCCTGACCTCGAGTCACTGCCAGCGGAAACTGTCGGGGCCAGCGCGGCGTTGGTCAATACGATGCCTGCCAATACTGCCGCCGTTAAGGTTGCCGCCGCCGAGGTTGCGCCCGAGACCACCGCGACCCGCCGGAAGTCGCGGCACGAGCCCATGGCCCGGCGGCTGCCAGCGGCCGCTGCGGCGACAGGCAACGTCATAGCCGATGCCTTGAAGTCGGCGGCGCCGAGCCCACCGCCGACCACCGAACAGCTGCGGCGCGTGCTCGACGGACTGCGCCGACTCACCTAGCTAGCGAGCGCGCCGTCCGCTCCCGGGAGCAGTGCACTTACCATCCGTT
>DASYAT010000205.1:0-10264 GCA_036501205.1 Streptosporangiaceae bacterium
GGTGATTCCCGAGGCGAAGTGCCCGAGCACCTGACGGAACCGCTCAGGATCGGGCTCGAACTTGACCGGCACGCCTACGTGTTCCACGAACATGCCGAGCGCCGGGAAGCTGTCGTTCATTCCCGGGCGGGCCAAGTCTTGGCGAAAGGTTTCACGAGCCGGGGCGCGTGCCCGCGGCCGCTCCGGGCCCCGGGCTGACCCGGCCGCTGCGGCGAGCGGCCGGCACCGATAAGGCGGTGTCTTTCCCTTGTTAATGGCTGTTAGATAGGTGAGGTGGGTGAGGGGGCAGGATGAGTAATGATTTCGGGGTAGAACTCGGCGGTTTCCGGTCCGGTTCGCGCATCGCCGGTTACCTGCTCGAAGAGCAAATCGGTCACGGCGGGATGGCCGTGGTTTTCCGCGCGCTCGACGAACGGCTGAATCGCCAGGTCGCGCTGAAGATCCTCTCGCCTTCAGTCGCCGCCGACGAGGCCTTCAGGCAGCGGTTCATCCGTGAATCACGGGCCGCCGCCGCGGTGGATGACCCGCACATCATCCCGGTCTTCGAGGCGGGCGACGCCGGCCGGGTGCTGTTCATCGCGATGCGCCTGGTCCGCGGCGGGGACATCACCACGCTGATGCGGCGGGAAGGGCCGCTGACCGGACGCCAGGCGGCGGCGATCATCTCACCGATCGCGTCGTCGCTGGACGCGGCCCACGAGGCCGGCCTTGTGCACCGGGATGTCAAGCCGGCCAACATGCTGCTCGATATCCGGTCCGGCCGGCCCGATCACGTCTACCTGTCGGACTTCGGGCTAAGCAAGGCCGCGCTCGGCCTGAGCGCGATTACCGCGACCGGGCAGTTTCTCGGCACGCCCGATTACATGGCACCGGAGCAGATCACCGGAAAGGCGGTCGATGGCAAGGCGGACCAGTACGCGCTGGCCGTTACCGCCTTTGAGTTGCTGACCGGCGCGCCTCCGTTCCGTAACGACGAGCCAATGGCAGTGATCTATGCTCATGCCGCCGATCCGCCGCCTTCGCTGACCCAGCGGCGCCCGGATCTGCCGACAGCCGTCGACGGGGTGTTCAGGCGGGCACTGGCCAAGGTTCCTGGCGAGCGCTATGCCACCTGCCAAGAGTTCGCCGATGCGCTGCGGCAGGCCCTGGGTGTGGTGAGTTACGACGCGCGGACCGAGGTCAGGCCGGATACGCCCGTCCCGCATCCGCCGACAGCGGCAGCGCCGATCGTGTCCCGTGCCCCGGCCGACCAAGACGTCGTCGGCCCGCCCACCGAGGCCGGCTGGCCAGCGCCCGGGCCTTCGCCGACACCGGCGCTGCCATTTCCGACTAGGCAGGACGGGCCGTATCCGCCCCCGTATCAGCCGCCGCGCCGGATCGGCGGCCGGGTCGCCGGGCTCGCCGCTGCTCTGCTGATTGTGGCGGCGGGCGTCGGCGCCGCTCTGTACCTGATCAGGCCTTCATCAGGGACGTTGAACCACCACCATCATCACCTCGGCGTCGGTAAGACGACGGTCAACTGGAGCGGGAGTCCCTCGGCCCGGCCACTGCTCGTGCACGGAGGCGGCGCGACGCAGAACGTCGTCGAGGGCGTCGCGTTCAGTCCGGACGGCACGAAGCTGGCGGTCGCCACCGCAGGCCTGGCCGACCTGGTGGACGTCGGCACTGGCAATGTGGACGGTCCGCTGTCCGATCCCGACGGCAGCGAGGTCAAGGCGGTGGCGTTCAGCCCCGACGGCCGTCAGGTGGCCACCGCCGACAAGAACGGCCACGTCTATCTCTGGAATCCGGGCACTGACCCGCCGACGGTCACCGCGACCCTGCCCGACCCGGCCGGCCGGAGCGTGTTCACGGTGGCGTTCAGCCCGGACGGCGGAACGCTCGCGGCCGGCGATAGCGGCGGCATCACCTACTTGTGGCACCTCGGCAGCGACTCGCCCGGCACTGCGTTCGGGCACCTGGCCGATCCGTCGGGCAGCGGGGTCCAGGGAGTCGCGTTCAGTCCAGACGGCAAGACGCTCGTCACCGGCGACGCCTCCGGTAGCGCCTACCTGTGGAATCTTGGATCCGGTTCGGTACCGGCCAATCCCTTGGCGACCTTGACCGACCCGTCCGGCATAAGCGTCCAGGCGGTCGCGGTCAGCCCGGACGGGCAGACGATCGCCACCGCCGACAAGAACGGCGAGGCCTACCTGTGGCCGGCGACGACAACGGGCCAGTCGGCCAGCCCGGGGGCAACACTGGCCGATCCGTCCGACGCCGGGGCCTTTGGCGTCGTGGCCGTGGCGTTCAGCCCGGACGGCGGCACGATCGCCACGGGCGGCTACACCGGGCAGACGTACCTGTGGCGTCTCGCCAGCCGGTCAGTGATCGCAACGCTGACCGACCCGGACATCTCGGGCGCGAGCCCGAACGTCCAGGCGGCCGAGTTCAGCCCAGACGGCAAGGCCCTCGCCACGGGCGACACCAACGGCGGCACCTACCTCTGGACGCCACGCTCGGGCCAATGATCTCGGAGACTTGCAGCAGCTTTCGTGGAGACTTAGCCGCAGGCGCGTCGAAAACTCACCACGATCAAGAAAAACTGCCCGGAATATCCGATTTACCGTGGAGACTTGTCGTTGCGGGGAGAGTTAGCCGCGGATTTCCGCGGTCAACTCTCCACCACGCGGAAACTCTCCACGATCACGGCCGGGCAGCGTCCGCCTAGGCCAGCCGGCAGCCAGACTCCAGCCCGCTTGCATGCGATCACGACACGGAACAGAGCGAGCCGACTCAACTGCGATGCGCTAGTGCGCGCCGCCCATGGAGAACACATGGCCCCACGAGCTCACGGTCGTCGTGAACCGGCTCACCCAGGTCGCGTCGTCGACTAGCAGCCCGTCGGTGCCGTACTCGATATCGAACCCGGCCGGCGTCCGCAGGTAGAACGACACCATGTTGTCGTTCGCGTGCCGCCCGAGCGAAGCGCTCTGCTTGCCGCCCCGCCGCGCGCACCGGTCCATCGCGCGGCCCACGTCATCGAGCGAGGAGACCTCGACCATCACGTGAATGCACCCGGTCGGGCTGCTCATCGGCGCCAGCGCGAGCGAGTGGTGCCGCGCGTTGACCCCGAGGAACCGCATCATTGCGGGCGGCCCGCCAGCCGGCCGGCCGAACAGCTCAGGCGCCATCGCCATCGTGTCCCGGAGCCGGAAGCCGAGCACGCCGACGTAGAACTCAATGGACGCGTCGTCGTCAGTCGCCGGGATTACCACATGGCCCATGCCGTAGTCGCCGGTCACGAAATTAATGCCATATGGGCAGAAAGCTGGGCGGTTGTCCAGGCCCGCTCCCCAGAAGACCTCAAGCTGGTGGCCAGACGGGTCCTCGAACGAGATCAGTCCGGCGACCCGACGGGCTGCGAGCTCATCGGGCGTGCCCGCTTTCGCGGGCACGCCGGCCGCCTCCAGCCGGGCCGCCAGCGAAGCCAGCTCAGCCTGGGAGCCGACCTCCCAGCCCGACGCGAGCAGCCGGTCGGACTCCCCCGGCACGACGACAAACCTCGCCGGGAAATCATCCATCCGCAGGTACACCGCGCCCGGCTCAGGCCCCCGGCCTTCGGTCAGGCCGAGCAGCTTGGTGCCGAAGTCGCGCCACGCGCTCGGTTCCGTCGACTCGATGCGCAGGTATCCCAGCGACCGGATCTCGGTCATTGCGCCCCTTCCAGAAAGCCGATGGCCAGGCGATTGAACTCCGCAAATTTTTCTACCTGAGCCCAGTGACCACACCCGGAAAACACATGCAGCTGCGCCTTCCTGATCTGCTTCAGCGCGATCAGGGCACCATCCAGCGGGTTGACCCGGTCTTCGCGGCCCCAGATCAGCAGGACCTGGTGGCGCAGGCGGTGCACCTCGCGCCAGAGCATGCCGTCCTCGGCGGTCGCCGGGTCGTAGAAGGACAGGCCGAGCGCCATCATCGCGGCGATCGCCTCGGGTTTGCTGGCCTGCTCATAGCGCTCGGCGATCAGCTCGTCGGTGATCAGTTTCTGGTTGAACACCAGCGTCCGCAGGAACGCGCCCATCTTCTCGATGCTCGGGCCCGGAGGTGCCGCGAACTCCGCCAGCCGCTTGACGCCCTCGGTCGGGTCGGGCGCGAACACGTTCAGGCTCAGGCCGCCTGGGCCCATCAGCACGAGCTTGCCGGCCCGCTCAGGGTGATTCAATGCGAACCGGATCGCCGTGCCGCCGCCGAGTGAGTTGCCGACCAGGTGCACTTTCTCGATGCCGAGGTGGTCGAGCAGGCTGGTCAGTGCGCGGGCGGCAAACGTGAAGTAGTTGCCCTCGACCGGCGGCTTGCCGGAGTCACCGAACCCCGGCTGATCGAGCATCAGGGTGCGGAACGACTTGGCGAACTCGGGCAGGTTCTGGCCGAAGTTCGACCAGGCGCTGGCACCGGGACCGCCTCCGTGCAGGAGCACGACCGGCAGGTCGGCGGCGCCGGTGGCCGGACCGGTCTCGTGGTAGTGCAGCCGCATCATCGCCGTGTCGGCGAAGCGGCTGGTCTCCTGTGCGTTCACCACGGGCCCGGTCACAACATCGCGTCCTGGGCTGGCGGCAGGCCGAACTCACCTCGGCCGAACGTGGACAGCGCTCTTTCTGGGTCGTTGATCGCGTGGGCACGCCCTGAGTGCACGTCGCGCCAGAACCGCTGGATCGGGGTGCCGTTCTTCAGCGCCCGGCCACCTGAGTTCTCGAACAACAGGTCCACCGCGCCGACCGCGCGCTCGGTGCCGAGCACCTGGTCGCGCCTGATCCGCAGCCGCAGCGGCATCGGGATCGGCTCGCCCGCGTACGCATGACCGAGCAGCTCGGTCATGTTCCGCTCAAGCGCCAGCCAGGCCGCGTCGATCTCGGCCGCCGCCCGGGCGGCCCTGACCTGCGCGAACGGGTCCTCAGAGGCCTTGTGCCCGGCGTAGGCGGTGCTGACTCGCTGGCGCTGGTAGGCGATGTGGGCGTCGTAGGCGCCGGTCGCCATCCCGATGATCGGCGTGGTGATCGCATAGGAGAAAACCGAGCCGAACGGCACCTTGTACAGCGGCGCGTCGTTGACCTCCTGGCCCGGGCACTTGCACTTGGTGACGTCCCCAAAGCCGAGCGAGCGATGCTCTGGCACGAACGCGTCCTGCACCACGATGTCGTTGCTGCCCGTGCCGCGCAGGCCGACGGTGTCCCAGACGTCGTCGATCTGGTAATCGCTGGCGGGCAGCAGGAAGGTGCGGAAGTCGATCGGGTTCTTGTCGGCGTCGGTGACGATGCCGCCGAGCAGCACCCAGCTCGCGTGGGCGCTGCCGGAGGAGAAGCTCCACCGGCCGCTGAGCTTGTGCCCGCCCTCGGTGACCTGCGCCCGGCCGGTCGGTGCGTACGAACTCGACATCCGGGTGTTCGGGTCCTCGCCCCAGACCTCATCCTGGGCGGCCGGCGGGAACAGCGCGAGCTGCCAGGCGTGCACGCCGACCACCGACGACACCCAGCCAGTCGAGCCGCAGGCGCTGGCGATCTGGCGGATGGCCTCGTAGAAGGTCACCGGGTGCGCCTCGAGGCCGCCGAACCTGGCCGGCTGCAGCAACTTGAAGAACCCGGCCTCTTCCAGGGCCTTCACCGAGCTGGCCGGAACCTGCCGGGCCTCCTCGGTCTCCTGGGCCCGTTCGCGCAGCGTCGGCAGCAATTCGGTGACAGCGTCGAGCACGTGCCGTCCTACCTTGTCAGTCACGGTGCCATCTCCGCTCGCTCCTAGGGCCAGGGCCGCTAGACTAGAACATGTTCTAGTTCGTGTTCTAGTCTAGAACCATCGCCGACATGAGGGGGCGTGCACGAATGAATGACCGGTACGGGGTCAGGACCATCGATGCCGCGCCACTGAGCAGCCGGTACGCGCGCGGTTGGCATTGCCTCGGCCCGGCCGAGAAATACCGGCAGGGCGGGCCGCACGCGGTGAACGCGTTCGGCACCAAGCTCGTCGTGTTCGCCGACTCGACCGGCGCGCTGCACGTGCTCGACGGGTACTGCCGGCACATGGGCGGCGACCTCACCCAGGGCACGATCAAGGGCGATCAGGTGGCCTGCCCGTTCCACGACTGGCGCTGGGGCGGCGACGGCAAGTGCGCGATGATCCCCTACGCTCGGCGGGTGCCGCCGGCCGCGCGGACCAGGTCGTGGCTGACCCACGAGGAGAACAAGCACCTCTTCGTGTGGAACGACCCTGAAGGCAGTACGCCGGGGCCTGAGCTCGCGATCCCCAAGATCGACGGCGCGTTCTCCTCCGACTGGTCGAACTGGACCTGGGACTCGATCCTGGTCGAGAACTCGAACTGCCGCGAGGTCGTGGACAACGTCGTCGACATGGCGCACTTCTTCTACATCCACTTCGCGTTCCCGACGTTCTTCAAGAACGTGTTCGAGGGCCACATCGCGGCGCAGTACCTGAATACGAAGTCGCGGCCGGATGTGGGCGGCGGTACGAACTACAGCGAGACCACGCTGAAATCAGAGGCGGCTTACTACGGCCCGGCCTACATGATCGACTACCTGAAGCACGACTATCACGGGCTGGTCATGGAGAGCGTGCTGATCAACTGCCACTACCCGGTCACGCCGGACTCGTTCCTGCTGCAGTGGGGCATTATCGTCAAGAAGCCCGCCGGGGTCACCGACGAGCAGGGCGACAAGATCGCGGCTAAGTTCGCCGAGTTCATCGGGCTGGGATTCCAGCAGGACGTGGCGATCTGGACGAACAAGACCAGGATCGACAACCCGCTGCTGTGCGCCGAGGACGGCCCGGTTTACCAATTGCGGCGGTGGTACGAGCAGTTCTACATCGACGTCGATCAGGTCAGCGCCGACATGGTCGAGCGGCACGAGTACGAGATCGACACGACGCGGGCGGTGCAGTCCTGGGAGGCCGAGGTCGCGGCCAACCTTGAGGCGAAGGCGGACACTGTCGCAGCGAGCACTGAGCAGGCCGACTGACGATGACGGTGCCGACGGCCTCGACCACCGGCGTCAGAGTCGATGAACGGCCCTGGCGGTACACCCCGGTCGAATGCGTGCAGTGCGGCGTGGTCGTGCGGGTCGCGAAGTTCAGCCTCCAGCACACCAGCATCCAGTGGACCCAGCAGGCAGTGCGCGGCTGCGAAGAGTTCGTCGCTGCCGGCGGCAACTCCGCGCTGATCGCGACCTGCGCCAGCCTGCGCGAGAGCATCGAGGACGCGGTTGCCGGGGGCCGGGTGGAAGTACTGCCTCCGTGAGCCGCACCTTCTATCAGGTGCCGGTCGCCGAGGTGGTACGCGAGACCGATCAGGCCTGCTCGATCGCGTTCGACGTGCCGGCCGAGCTGGCCCAGTACTTCGCCTACCGGCCTGGTCAGTTCCTGACGCTCCGGGTGCCGACGGCCGATGGCGGCTCGGTCGCCAGGTGCTATTCGCTGTGCAGCTCCCCCCTAGCCGGCGAACCGCTGCGGATCGCGGTCAAGCGGATGCCGTCCGGGATCGCGTCGAACTGGATCGCCGACAACGTACGGGCCGGCACGGTGCTCGATGTGCTCCCGCCCGCCGGCACCTTCACGCCCAGGTCACTGGATTCTGACTTCCTGCTGTTCGCGGGCGGCAGCGGGATCACCCCGGTGATGTCGATACTGAAATCCGCGCTCCGGGCCGGTCACGGCCGGATCGTGCTGATCTACGCCAACGCCGACCAGCGATCAGTGATCTTCGCCTCCACGCTGCGCGAACTGCGATCCGCGGCGCCCGGCCGGTTCGTGCTGACGCACTGGCTCGACGCGCTGCACGGCCCGCCCGACGTAGCCTCGCTGCGCGAACTGGCCCGGCCGTACTCCAGCTACGAGTCGTTCATCTGCGGGCCCGACCCGTACATGACGGCAGTGAAGCAGGCGCTGACCGACCTGGGCGTTCCGACGCCGAGGGTGCACCTCGAACGGTTCCTGTCGCTGGCGGAGAACCCCTTCGAAGCGACCGCCGACGTGGGCGGCGTCGCGGCGACGCTGGAAGTCGAGCTGGACGACGAGAAGCACAAGCTGGACTGGCCGCCCGGCCAGCGCATGCTGGACACCATGATCGACGCCGGCCTGGACGCGCCGTACTCCTGCCGCGAGGGCGTCTGCGGCGCCTGCGCCTGCCGCCTCACCGAAGGCGAAGTAGAAATGGCACACAACGAGGTCCTGGAAGCCGCCGACCTAGCCGACGGCTACATCCTCGCCTGCCAGTCAGTAGCCCTAACTGACCACGTCAGCGTCGACTACAGCTAACACGGCCAGGTCGAGTTGCAACGGGCGATAAGTTTCGGCCGACGAACACGTCTGTTCTGTTGCCGACCGAGATGAGCATGCGAGTCAGAAGGGGTGCCCGGAATGACGGCTACCAGCAACGAGGGCGCGGATCTCCTTTCGTACCTGAGCCAGCAGCGCGAGCATGTGCTGGGCATCCTAGAGAACCTGCCAGAAGAGGCGATGCGCCGCCCGGTGTTGCCGACCGGCTGGACCTGCGCCGGGCTGGTCCAGCACCTGACCATGGACGTCGAGCGGTTCTGGTTCCGCCAGGTCATGGCCGGCGAGCAGTTGCAGCCGGACGAGTTCACCGGCAACGCCTGGCAGGTACAGCCTGAGGTGTCGGCCGAGGCCGTGCTGCAGCGGTATCAGCGTGAGATAGACAGGGCCGACAAGATCATCACCGCGACCTCGCTCGAAGCCCCGCCCGCCTGGTGGCCGGACTTCTTCGCGCCAAGCTTCCACCTGGACAATCTGAGACAGGTCCTGCTCCACGTGATCACCGAGACCGCCTGCCACGCCGGCCACCTAGACGCCGCCCGCGAACTAGTCGACGGCCAAACCTGGCTCATACTCCCCTGACGCAACCGCCCTGAGTCACTACTTCGGCGGATAGGCGAGTTTGAGTCTGCGAAGGCCGTATGAGGGGTTGACTGCCATGACATACGGACCCTTGGCACCGATAGCCGCCGCGACGATCTTCTCCTCTGTGACCAGATACCACTGGGCCATGTCCGGGCCGGTCAAAGCAGCCTTGGAGAGGCCAAAGGCGCGGGCACTAGTCATGTAGACCACCTGCGCTTCAAGCGTGTTGCGCGCGATCGCGAGATCCTTGCCAAGCAGGACATCGCCCGCCAGGGAAGCTTCTTCTATCCATTTAGTGTCGGGGACCTTCTGTGATTCCGTCGGACCGTACCGCTCGTCCATCGTTTCGAGCGTCCATCCTGCCTGCCTTAATGCCTGCGGCACGATCCGGGCTCCGAGTCCGCGGTCGAGGAAGAACCGGATACCTGACGCTGCGGCCTGTCCGGCCATAGCTCAGGCCGCCTTGCGGATATCTTCGACTTCCCGAATGGTCAAGCCGTAGTCGTCCGCTATATCCCGAGCCGGTTCTTGAGCCCTGAGTCGGCTTGCGATGTCCTGAACCCGGATGCCGCGCTGAGCCACGGTCGGCTGGCCACCGTTCAACCATGGGTCGACAACGACATCGGCGGCCCCATACTGCGCGAGATGAATATTCCTAGTCCAGCCGTTCTCATAAGTCACGCGGGTAAGGAAGTCACGAACCACCGGCCTGAAAACCTGCTGGCCGCTACGGACAACGACCAGGCCTTCCACCATGTCCTGATCGGCGGGGTCGCCTGACTGCCGGCCGAAGTCCCACAGCACCTCGGCGCCGTCGGTCTGTAGTCGCTGACTCGCGAGCGCTTGAGGCAACCCGATATGGTCCTGAAGCCACAAGACCGCTGGGCGGATGCGGCGCATCGGAACTCCCGCTCTGGTAAAAGCGGCCACGATGTAAGCCTCGGCCAAGCCCACGAACGGAACGCTGACCCCGCGCGGGCGGACAGGATCCAGCGTCGTCACTATCGGCGCGGACACCACGTGCGAGCCATCAAGGCGCTTCCGGGCATAACCGACCGCCCAGTCCCGGAACGTCTGCGCCGGGACGGCGATAATGCGCGCAGCCTCCGCCTTGCGATATATCGGCGTTGTGTAATGGGGGTCGTCAATAACCCTGACCTCAGTCACTGTCCGCCTCCTTCAGCACCTGATCGTAGACGACCACGAGGCTAACGCCACGAATGGCGCGCTAGTGGAACTTGATCTTGATTACGCCTAGTTGGTAGGCCCGGTAGATCAGGGCGGCGAAGCCGACGGCCAGGGCTGGGTCGAGCACCCACAACTCCGGGAAGGTGCCGGTGGTGAAGGACAGCCGCCGCGA
>DASYAT010000206.1:0-4855 GCA_036501205.1 Streptosporangiaceae bacterium
CCTGATCGAACTAGTCGCGGATACCTAAGGACGGAGCGGAGCGCGGCGCTCGACGAGCCGGGCGCGGCCGGTGCCGACGTCGAAGACCAGCCCGGTGACGGCCAAGGTCGACGGGATGAACGGGTTCGCGGCCAGGGCCTCCGGATCCAGGCCGCCCGTCAGGCCGCTGATTACCCGAGCCTGGCCAGCGACTGCGAGGCCTACCTGGACGCGTGCGCCGATCCGGCGTTCTTTCAGATCACGGCCGACGGCCCGGCGGTGCTCGGCTGGGACTATCTGGTGGCCCAGACCAGCCGGCTGATCGAGCTCGGCCTGACCGACGCCCGGGATCGAGACGAGATCATCGACGTGCCGATCGAACCGCTGTCCCGCATGCTCGCGGCCGCGCTCAAGGAGGCCGGCGTGATCATCGCCACCGCCGGCGACCCGGCCGCGGCCCGGAATGAGGCCAGCGTCACGGCTCGCCATCTCATTGGCGGTCTGCTGCGAAATAAGCCGGTGCCTGAGACCTAAGGCGAGTATTCGCCGTCCTATCCGTTACGCTGCCGAGAACTGGACGCAGGCAGGGCTGCATCGGCCAGTTCCGCACCAAGGAGGTCGCCCGGTCGGTGGGCTGCTGCCTCAGGGACCGGTCGCTCCCGATGCCCTGACCGTCGAAGACCTCGTCGCCCGCGACCGCTACCCGCACCAGAGCGTGCGGCGCCAGTGGTCGCTGGCCGACGAGCGGGCCGTGGACCAGGCGCTCACGGCGACGAGCCTGATCGAACTGCGTGCGAAGCCGGTCGCGGAACTGTCCGGAGGCCAGCGCCAGCGCGCCTGGATTGCCCTCGTCCTGGCCCAGGACACCCCGATCATGCTGCTCGACGAGCCCACCACCTTCCTGGACCCAGCGCATCAGCTCGAGGTGCTCGGCCTGCTCACGGAACTGAACGAGCGCGACGGCCGCACCATCGTGGCGGTCGTGCACGACATCAATCAGGCGGGCCGGTTCGCCCACCACCTGATCGCGATGCGGCAGGGCCAGATCCTCGCTGAGGGAACTCCAGCCGAAGTAATCACCGAGCACGTAATCGCCGAAACCTTCGGCATCACCTGCGTGATAATCCCCGATCCGGTAACCGCCACTCCCCTCTGCATCCCCTCCGCCCTCCGTCCTACGCAATACCCGTCGTGAAATAGCCGCCGTCGGCCAGAAACGGCCGCGGGAGAACCAGACCTGGCTCGACGCGACCGAAACCACGACGATTTAGCCATTGAGACGATAACGGCGGCAGATGAATATGCGAATTCATCTGGGTTTTCGAGGATGAATACGCGCATTCATCCTCTGGACGCCCTCGGTGAGCGGCGAGACAGCAGGTGGCTGCGTGAATTGGGAGGTCACTGGGACTGGTGCCCGGTTCGTGACATTGGTCAGGGGTTAGTCATGACAAGCGATGAGCACAGGTCGTGATAGCGCCGACTATTTGCGTTGCCGTCCGGATGTCAGCCTGATGTTACGCGGCGCGGATGGGCCGCTGACCAGCGGAACTGGAGGAGAAATGGCTGACAGCATCTACGTTCTTGGCGACGAGGACCGCAAGAAGTTCGCGAAGCTGATCGCGCAAGCGTGGAGCGACGAGAGCGTCAAGGACCGTTACGAGAGTGACCCTCGGGCCGTCCTGGGCGAGTTCGGCATCACCTACCCCGACGGTGTCGACGCCCCCGCCATGCCGGGCAAGCCGGTCGGCGAATTCAGCGTGGAAGAGCTTGAGATGGCGGCAGGCAGCTGCTTCGGAACCGCCAGCTCGGTCAGCACCGTGGGTGGCTGTGCCTTCACCGCCGCGACTCTGGGCTCGGGTCTTTCCTAGACCCAGCGCGACAGCTAAGCGGGTGCGAGCTGCTGGCCACGCCAATTCCGGCAGGGCCAGCAGCTGGCCGCATCGTCAAACTCGCGCGTGCTGAGAAAGGTGAAGCAACGATGACGGCACAATCAGTCGAATTGACCGGCCAGATGCGCCGCGATTTCGCCCGGCTGACGGCTCGGGCCTGGGCCGATCACGGGCTCAGCGCGCGCTATGAGAACGACCCCCAGGCGGTGCTGGCCGAATTCGGGATCAGCTTGCCAGCCGGGACGCAGCCGCCGAACTTGCCGCCCGCCGAGGACGACGCCATCGACCTGGAGAGCCTGGAGCTCTCGGCCGGCGGCGCGCTGTCCACGATCGGCACGGTGAGCTGCCCAAGCTCGCCGCTGCGGTAGTGAAGGAGATTCAGCCGTGACTCGACGCGCCAAAGCAGCAGCCAGCCTGAGCCCGGTCAGCCAGGGTTCCCCCGACCCTGAGCGGCTCGACATCCTGGTCCCCTACGCACCGTCCCGCGCCTGGGCCGCGGTGGTGGCACTTGTGCTGGTGGCCGCGGCCACCGTCTCGTGGGCGTGGTTCTCCCGCGTCGACACCCAGGTCCGGCTGAGCGGCGTGCTGGTGGCGGGCTCCGGCCCGACCCTGGTCAGGGCGCCTGTGGCCGGCACCGTCGCCGAGTTCCAGATAGCGCAGGGACGGCCGGTTGCCCAGGGCACCGTCGTCGCCAGACTGCTGTCCGGCTCTGGCCACGCCGTCGGCGTCGATGCGGCCGGTGCCGGCACCGTACTGGCCACGCTGGCCACGCCGGGCGAGCAGTTGCAGGTCGGCGCGCCGGTGGTAGCCATCGATCATCCCGGTGCGCCGCTGAACGTCGCCCTGTTCGCCGATCCGACCACGAGCCTGGCGATCGCTGTCGGCCAGCCGGTCTCGGTGAGCGGTGTCAGCGGAACGATCTCCGGAGTGGTCAGCAGTGTCAGCCGGTACCTGGCCGGGCCGTCCGCGCTTCGGGCCGTCTTCGGCACCAGCGAGGTCTCCGGCGCCCCCGCCAAGCCGTTCCGGCTGATCATGGTGCGGCTGACCGGCCTGCGCGCCTTCCCCGGTGCCACGCTGACGCCGGTGACTGTCACCGTGACCGTGGCCAGCCAGCGTCCGCTGGACGCGATCTTGCCTGGCGGCCAGCGGTGACCGCCAAGCCCGGCACCGGGCGCGTGGTGCGCACCATCAAGATGCCGCAAATGGAAGACGCGGACTGCGGCGCCGCGTGCCTGGCCATCGTGCTGGCCGCGCAGGGCCGCCGGGTCCAGTTGCGCGAGGTCAGGGACCGGTGCGGGATCGGCCGGGACGGCGTCACCGGCGGCGCCCTGAAGCGGGCGGCCGAGTCGTACGGCCTGCGGGTCACGGCCCGCCGCAGTCACGTCGCGCGCGGCGTGGACGGCCAAGTCGACTGGTCGGCAATCGCGGAACTGCCGGCGCCGGCCATGATCTTCGTCGACCAGCGGCACTTCACGGTGCTCGAAGGCGTGCAGGGC
This sequence comes from Streptosporangiaceae bacterium, assembly GCA_036501205.1. Taxonomy (GTDB): domain Bacteria; phylum Actinomycetota; class Actinomycetes; order Streptosporangiales; family Streptosporangiaceae; genus Chersky-822. The sequence continues at coordinate 3,368 of DASYAT010000206.1, forward strand.
CGCTCGGTCAGGATCAATGACCCGGCGGTCGGCCGGATCAAGATGACCGGCGAGGAATTCCTCGACCGGTTCAGCGGCATCTCGCTGCAGTTCGAGCCGACCGAGGACTTCAGCCCGGGCGGCCCCCGGCTGATCCTGGCCAAGATGGCGCTCGGCCGGCTGCGACCCTACCTGCGCTGGCTGAGCGCCGCGCTGGTCACCGCCATACTGCGGGCACTGCCGATCGTCGTCATCTCGCTGCTGATCAAGACCTTCCTGACCTACGTCATCGGGGTCGGCGACACGGCCTGGCGGGTGCCGGTCGTGATCGGTCTCGGAGTCATCGCGGCGTTCACCATCGTCGGCGCCGCCACCCAGCAGCGGCTGACCTCCTCCGTGGTCTCGGCGATGGCGACCCGCGGCGGCACCTCCTATATGTGGCGGCTGCTCCGGCTGCCGGGCACGTTCTTCCACCGCCGGAATGTCGGCGGCATGGTAACCAGGGTTCAGTTCAACGACGGCCTGGCGATCCTGCTGTCCGAGCGGCTGGCGATGGCGGTTGCCGACGCCCTGACCGTGCTGCTCTACCTGGGCGTGCTGGTGTGGATCGACCCGATCGCGGCGATCGTGGCCGCGGGCCTGGTCGCGATCAACGCGCTGGCCATGCGCGCGATGGCCCGGGTGACCGCGCCCGAGCAGCAAAAGCTGCTGTTCGACGAGTACCACAGGGACAGCCTGGCGTTCAACGGCCTGTCGATGATCGAGACGCTGAAGGCCGACGGCGCGGAGAACTGGTTCTTCAGCCGGTGGGCCGGCCTGCAGGCCCGCGCTCTGTGCACGGCCCAGCGGCTGGCCAGGACCTCCCAGCTGCTGCTGGTGATCCCGGCCGTGATGGGCACGCTGGCGGGCGCCCTGGTGCTGATCGCCTGCGGCGTCCAGGTCATGCGCGGCGAGATCACCGTGCCGACGCTGCTCGCCGCGCAGATGCTCGCCTCGGCGGTGCTGCTGCCGGCGAACGGCCTGGTCGGCGTTGGCGGCGACATCGAGATCACCAAGGCGCAGCTGATGATGCTCGACGACGTGCTGTCGGCCGAGATCGACCCCTACGTCACCCCGGTCGTCGACGCTGATCCAGAATCCGGAAACGAGCAGCCAGGCCGGCTGGACGGCCGCCTCGAGCTGGTCGATGTCACCTTTGGCTATGACCAGGCCAGGCCGCCGGTGATCGAGGGGTTGAACCTGGTGATCGAGCCCGGGCAGCGAGTCGCGATCGTCGGCACGACCGGCAGCGGCAAGTCGACGATCGCCCGGCTGGTGACCGGCGTCCTGCGGCCGTGGTCGGGCGAGATCCGGCTGGACGGCGTCGCCCGCGACGAGCAGCCGCGCGGCCTGGTGTCGACCTCCGTGGCCTACGTCGAGCAGCAATTGCGGCTGTTCGAGGGATCGGTCGGCGACAACCTCACGCTGTGGGACCCGACCGTTCCGCCCGAGCGGGTCGAGCGAGCACTC
>DASYAT010000207.1:0-12813 GCA_036501205.1 Streptosporangiaceae bacterium
AACTCGGCCAGCAGGTCCTGGTGCGAGACGGCGCGGCGGGACTCCACCCAGGCCTCGTTGACCTTGCCGATGTCGTTGCGCACGTGCTCAGAGCCGTCCGCCCCGTCGGGCACGGGCGGCAGCTCCATCCCGGACAAGGCGCACTCGGTACCGACCATGTGGGCGAGCACGTCGTGCACATCCCAGCCGGGCAGCACCGTCGCCGACCAGTCCTCGCTGGGCAGATCGGCGAGCAGCCCGGCGATCGACGACCATTGCGCACCGAGCAAGTCGACCAGCCGGTCCTTGTCGGCACCCTGCTGGTCGGCACCCTGCTGGTCGAGGTCCACCCCGGCACTAGGCGAATCAGTCACGACGGCTCCGTTCCCGGCTGGGCGGACTTCGGATCGGCGGCCCCGAAGTTCACGACATTACCCCGGTTAATACTGAGCCAGTCCCGGCCGCGCAGGTACGGCTGGAACGCGGTCGTGATGTCCTCGAGATCGGACCCGCGCTTCGGCCGCTGCAGCTCATACACGTGCGGGAACCCGGTCCAGGCCACCACCGCGTCCCAGAGCTTGACCGCCGCTTCCCCGCGCGGCGGATCGATGAGCACCGGCCCGAACAGGCACTGGCCGTCGGGGAAGAACAGCGTCGGCACCCCGAACCCGCCCGCCTCGATGACCCGCCGATGCTCAGCGAGCACTTCATCGCCGGTAGAGGCATCGGCGATCGCGGCATCGACGAGGCCAGGGTCATGACCCAGCCGGGCGATGATCTGCTTAGCGACCTCGCGGTCGTGCGGCTTGCCGCCTTCTTCGTGCAGTTCCCGCCCGGCGGCGGCGTACCAGGCGTCGAGCGCTTCCATGCTCTGGCGGCGCAGCAGCGCGCCGATCCGCATCAGGGACCAGCCGTAGGTCCACTCGCGTTCCCACGGATGCTTCTTGCCCTCGACCCGGTTGACTTCTTCGAGGCTGAAGAAGCGCCAGTTCACGGTGAGCCCGCTCTGTTCGCGGACCTCGCGGATCCACAGCGAGGTCTGATAGGCGTACGGGCACATGAGGTCGAAGTGGAAGTCGACCCAGCCGGGGGCGCTCATCCCGGCAAACTAACTCCTGACAGCCCCTATGACAAGACCGGCCTAAGGGCCAGTGTGATCGGCCGCCGACCGGCCAGGAGCTAGATGAACTCCTCGAACTCAGCCATCAGCGCCGACTTGGACTTAGCCCCGATCACCTGCTTGACCACCTCGCCGCTGCGAAATAGCTCGATCGTCGGCGCCAGCATGATCCCGTAGCGCTGCACTACCTGCGGATTCTCGTCGATGTTGAGCTTGACCACGTCCGCCCGGTCGGCGATCTCGGTCGCGATCGCCTCGAGCACCGGGCCGACCTGGCGGCACGGGCCGCACCACGGCGCCCAGTACTCCACGATGACCGGCCGCGGGCTGGACACAACCTCGGCGTCGAAAGTCGAGTCGGTCACGCTCTTGATTGCGCCCAAGGTAGCTTTCTCCTTCCAAATCTTTATGTTTTTGATGTTTCGCGAGATTCGCGGGCCGCGACAATCAAATCCAGCGGAAGATCGCGCTCGCCAAGCTGCAAGGCAACGCAGTCGTCCCGGCTGCCGTGCGCGCACACCTGAACCAGGCGGCGCAGCCGGCATTGCAGCCGGGCCAGCTCGGCCAGTTGCTCGTCGACGGAGCTGAGCTTGCTTTCGGCGGCGCGGAGGATGTCGTCGGCCGAGCGCGCCTGGGCCGGACCGAGCAGCTCGGCGATCTCACCGAGCGTGAACCCGAGCTGCTGGGCCCGCCGGATGAACGCCAGCCGCCAGCGGTCTTCGTCGGAGTACTCGCGGAAGCCAGACCCTGGCCGCTCCGGCTGCGTGAGCAGGCCCCGGCGCTGGTAGAACCTGATCGTCTCGACGCTGACCCCCTGCGCCGCGGCGAACTTCCCGATCGTCATGCCGGCCATGTACTGCAAGCTAACAGCCGTACTACGGTACGGAGTCAAGCGAGCCGCCCGGCTCCGTCTGCCTCACGGGGGACGACCCCCGGACCCCCGGAAACCCCGGAAGGCCGGGCTAACTGCATGTACTAACAAATTTCGACCAAATCAGCCGGCATGTACGCCATTGACTGCCATATGCTTAACATCTAAGTACCGCTTGCACGGCTTCTTGCACGGCAAATTGCAAGCTGGTTCGAAGAAAAACCACGGCGACTGGGCAAAACATGACAAAACGTGGTCCCGGCGAAGTGACCAAGCCTGCCGCCGAATTCCTGGCTGACGTCGCTCTCACCGTGTTCCACCCAAGCGCGACCAGCGTCGAGGCCGGGTTCTTCACCTGGGACATCGCCTCTGGAGAGGTGATCTGCGACCCGGTGACGTTGCGGATGCACGGCCTTGCCGACGGGCAGGTCGCGACGATGGACATGTTCCTGGGCCGGGTGCCCGCGGACGACTTAGCTCAGGTCAGCGAGGCGATGTCGAAAATGGTCGCCGCGGCCGGCACCTACCAGATCGAATACCGCGTCCTGGGGGAAGACGGCAGCCTGCGCTCCATGGAGGCGCGCGGCCGGATCATGCCAGGCCTGGACGGCCAGCCCGCCCGGATGATGGGCCTGGTGATGGACACGACGGCCGTCCGGGCGCAACGCGAGCTCGAGGAACGCCAGCTCAGAGAGCTCGCCGACCGAGCCAGCCGGGCCCGCGACTTCACCGCCGCCCTGGCCGCGGCGAGCACGGTCGACGAGATCATGGACGCGGCCCGTACTGGCCTGCGCGCCTACGGTGCCGACAGCCTGATCCTGATGGCCTCGCGGGATGGCCGGCTGCAGGTGGTCGCTTCCTGCGGCTTCGACGACGCCAGCGTCGCCGCGCTCAGCAGCCTGGACCCCGCGCGTCCCACGCCGCTTTCCGTCGCGATCCAGTGGCGCTCCCCTGTGCACCTTCCGTCGGCGGGAAGCCTGACCGATGACTTCCCGCACCTAGCGCAGGTGATCGCTGAGGCATCACAGCAAGCTTGGGCCGCACTTCCTGTCATTGATTCAGGGGGAAAGATTGGCGCCTGTCTTTTCGGCTTTCCCGAGCGGCATGAGTTCTCCCCTGACGAACGGACCTTGCTGTTCGCCGCGTCTGGCCTGCTGAGCCAGTCACTGGAGCGGGCCCGGATGCATGAGGCCCAGCACGCGCTGGCGGCCGAACTGCAGCGGGTCATGCTGCCGAGGGAGTCGCTGACCGCGACCGGGATGACGATCGCGACCCGGTACCAGGCGGCCACCTCAGGCATCGAGATCGGCGGCGACTTCTACGACGTGATGGGCGCCGGCGACCAGACCGCCCTGGTAATCGGAGACGTCCAGGGGCACAACCTGGTCGCCGCCTCCCTCATGGGACGGCTGCGCACCGCGGTGCACGCGTACACCAGGGAGGGCCACGGCCCGGCCGAGGTGATGTCCAGAGCCAACCGCTGGCTGTGCGACCTGAACACCAATCCGGACCGGCTCCTGTTCGCGACCTGCTGTTTCCTGGTCGTCGATCCGGCCACCGGGACCATCACGCTGAGCCGGGCCGGCCATCCGCCGCCGATGCTGCTTACGCCAGGGACCGAGCCGCGGGTGCTCGACTGCGACGCCGGACTGCCGCTCGGCATTGACCCGGGCGCCGATTACTCGACGATCGAGGTGCACGCCGATCCCGGCTCGCTGCTCGTACTTACCACTGACGGCCTGCTCGAATCGGATGCCGGCGATGACTTCAACCTCTCCAGGCTGCTCGATGTGCTCAGGATCAGCCCGACGGACGATCTTGACGAGCTGGCCAACGACCTGCTGAACAGCGTCCAGCGCTCCCGCCGGCACGGCGACGATGTCGCGCTGCTGCTCGCCCGGCTGGACGGTTGACTGCTTTCTGCGCATTTGAGCAGTCGCGCGTCAGCGTGTGGGAGCTAGCTGCGGAGGGGACCCGAAATGGCCATGATCGTTGTGCCCGAACTTGACTGTCCGTTTGACGACGAGATCAGTGCGTACGCCGACCAGGTCGACACCCGCGTCGTCGAGTGGGCCCGGCGGCTCGGGTTACCGGCCGACGAGGCCGAGGCCGAGCGGCTTAGCGAGGCGAAGGTCGGGCGGCTGGCGGCCAGGACCACGCCGCGGGCCGGTCTTGACGCGCTGTGCTTGCTCGCCGACTGGCAGATGTGGCTGTTCCTCTTCGATGACCGCTACAGCGACGAATCCGCGTCCGGGGCCGACCTGGCTCAGCTCAGCGAGCTGGTAACCGGCTTCATGCTGGTGCTCGACAACGACGGTGACCGGCTGTACCGCCAGGACCCGTTCACGATCGCGCTCGGCGACCTGATCGACCGGGTCCGTGCCATCGCGACCGGGCCGCAGCTCAGCCGGTTCGTCAGCGCGGTGCGCGGCTACTTCCTGGCCCAGTTCTGGGAGGCGAGCCACCGGGCCCAAGACCAGCCCGCCGGACTGGCGGAGTACACGGCGATGCGCCGGCACAGCGGCGCGGTCCCGACCTGCATGGCGCTGATCGACGTGGCCAACGGATTCGAGCTGTCCGGCCCTGACTACTGGCGGCCAGAGGTCAGGGCGGTCAGCGACATCGCGGTCAATGTGACGTGCTGGGCCAACGACATCCTTTCGTTCCCCAAGGAGGCGCAGCGCAGCTTCAAGGTGCACAGCCTGCCCGCGGTCCTGGCCGAGGAACTGCAACTGCCGGTCACCGACGCGCTCGCGCTCGCGGCCGAACTGCACGACGCTGAGGTTGAGCGGTATCTCAATTTCGAGCGGCTGCTGCGGCTGGTCGCCGGGCCAGCGCTGGGTGATTACCTCGACGGGCTGCGTTCTTGGATGGGCGGCAATTTCTACTGGTCGCTGGAGACCGGCCGGTACAAAGTTACCGTTAGCTCGGCCTGCGCGGCCGGCTGCTGATGGCCGCTCAGCGGGGCAATAGCGCACGATAATCTGACCTCGTGAACCTCGTGAGCGAACTGGCTGGACGTACTTTCCTGGTGACCGGCGGCAACGCCGGGGTTGGTTACGCGACGGCGATTGACCTGGCCCGGCGCGGCGGGCGGGTGCATATCGCCGGCCGGTCGAAATCCAAAGGCGAGGCGGCGGTCGCCTCGATCAAGGCAGAGACCGGCAGTGACCAGGTATTTCTGGTGCTGCTGGACCTCGCCAACCTGGACAGCGTACGAGCCGGAGCGCAGGCGGTCCTCGCGCTGGGCGAGCCGTTGCACGTACTGATCAATAATGCGGGGGTAGGCGGGCAGCGCGGGCTGACCTCAGACGGATTCGAAATCCATTTCGGGGTCAATCACCTGGGCCATTTCCTGCTGACCCAGGAGTTGCTGCCGCTTATCACCGAGAGCGGGCCTGGCGCCAGGATCGTGGTGGTCGCCAGCGACTCGCACTACCAGGCGACGGGCATCGACTTCTCTCAGCTGCGCTCTCGAACAAAGTCTGTTACCGGGCTGCGTGAGTACTCCGTGTCCAAGCTCGCCAATGTGCTGTTCTCCGCTGAGCTGGCCCGGCGGCTGGCCGGTACCGGCGTGAACACGTACTGCGTGCACCCCGGCGTCGTCGCCTCGGAGATCTGGCGGCGGGTGCCGTGGCCGCTCCGGCCGCTGATCAAGAGCCGGATGCTGACCATCACCGAAGGCGCTCAGACCTCGCTGTACTGCGCGACCTCGCCGGACGTGGCCGGCGAGACCGGGCTGTACTACGAGAAGTCGGCGGTGCGCGAGCCCAGCAAGGTGGCCCAGCCGGAGCTGGCCGAGGAACTGTGGGCTTACAGCGAGAAGTGGATCTCAGCGTCCTGACCTGCACTAGCTAAGGCGCTCAGGATGCCGGGCGGCGTTGCGCAGGCGCGAGCCGCTGAAGCCGACGGTAGAACTCGCGACGTGGCGCCAGAATGGCCAGATTGATGGCGTGATCCTCAGTTCGATTTCGGCCTGGGCGTGCCTGCCGATCAGATCATCGACTGGTTCCTGGCTGATCGCGTCGACGGGGTGGTCGGAGGTCCAGTAGCCGCCGACCTCGTGGGGACGGAACTCGTCGATGGGCAACTCATAAGCGAACAGCCGGGCTTCCTGCAGGCGTCGCAGCCAGCCGGACTCCGTGACATGAATCCGGGGTGCGTCGGTCTGCCCGAAGAACCGGTCCCGGTCCTGCGGGGTCGTCTTCTGGGCCGGCCAGATGCAGCCGCGCGGGCAGTCCCTGGGGAACCAGAACAGCGGTGCGTGCCGGGTATCGACGGCCCAGACCAGCGCCGGACCCTGCGGATCAGCGGCGACTGGCTGCGGGTTGAACCGGCCGAGCGACGGATTCTCGCTGAAATGCCAGAGCTTGAACGGGCCTTCTCCGGTGTAGGACGGCGCCGGATCACGGGCGAGCAGATGCGCGGGGTAATCCGAAGCCATTCACGGCAGTCTGCCATTGCCTGAGGCCAGTCTTGCGCCAGGAAGCCGACCGCTCTCGCGCCAGGAAGCCGACCGCGAATCAGGCCCTGACGCAACGCGCGACGAACTGCACTGGGTGGCGGGCGACAGCCGGCCCGACCCTGACGGCCCAGGAGTCGTCCGGGCGCGGTTCGGCCACCTCGTCGAGCCGCAGGTCGTGGCGCTGCAGCGCGTTCACGTAGGTATTGAGCATGCGGTGGTTAGCGCCGACTTGGCGGCGCAGCGTGGACAGCGCGCTGTCGGCGGTCCAGAATCCCTCGTCGTAGTAGCTTCCTGCGGCCGGCCAGGAGCCCGACACGTCTTGGCCGCCTGGGAAGCAAGGATGCAGGATCGAGAATACGAACCGGCCGCCGGGGCGCAGCGCGGCGCTTACCCCGCGCAGCGCGCCGTCCAGGTCATCGATGTCCGAGAGCCCGTAGTGGCAGGTCACGGCGTCGAAGCCGGTCTCGTCCAGCCAACTCTGGGAGGCTGCGTCGGCGTGGAGATAGCGGATGCCAAGCGGCCGATCCTGCTCGACCTGCCGAGCCTGGCCCAGAAGAGCGGCGGAGCTGTCGACTCCGACCGTCGGACGGCTGGCCCCGGCCCGGGCCAGTTCGCGGGTGATCCGGCCGTGCCCGCAGGCAACGTCGAGCACCCGCAGCCCCTCGACCGGCCCGAGCAAGCTCAGCAGCGCCCGCGACACCGGATCCTCAACGCCGTCGAACCCGTCGACGTAGAAATCCACGACCTCGTCGTACCTGGACCGCACCACCATGATCCTTTGCCACCACCTAAGCTGCCTGCCGGACCGGCTCGCCGATCCAGAACAACCGGATTCCGACGAGTCGTCCTAATTGGCAGCTTGCCCAGCTTCTTCGGGCCGGACGCGGATTCCGCCAGCGGCGGAAACCTGACGCGGACCAGACCGCCCTAGGCCGCCGCACCGGATTCCTGGTGCCAGTGGGACTGAAGGTAGTCTTGTGACCATTCGCCAGGAGTGCCGACCAGATGAATATGCGCATTCACACCCCGGAAACCGGATGAATGCGCATATTCATCTGAGTTCGATGATCATTTGAAAGGCAGTTATGTGGCCACTGGCGCAGTCGTGATTCACGTGGCCAATGCGACGAGCCGACTCGCTGACGCCGGCTAACTGAAACCGCTCAGCCGCCGCCGGCTAACCGGAAACGGCCAACAGGAAACGGTCAGCTAGCACCAGTCAATTCACCGACTCTGGCGAGCGCGGCGGCGACGCAACCGGGCTGCTCGTGCCAGGGCAGGTGCCCGGCCGCCGGAACAATCTGGACCTCGCTCCGGCTGAGCAGGGCGGCGGTGCCTTCGCCTGCGCTGACCGGCATCGGGCTCTTCTCGCCGAGCACGAAGACCGCAGGTACCTCGATCGCGCCCAGCCGCTCGGCCAGTCCGCCCGCCTGCAATTCCGCGACTGACCCGAACGTCCCCGCATAGGCGGCCACCGACGCGCGCATGAACGACGGCAGCGCCGGCGCGCTCGGCGGATCGGCGTAGTAGCCGGGCCACAGCAGCTTCAGCGACTCAAGCATGGCGTCATCGGTCGGCTCGATCGCCAGTTTGGCGGCGATCTCGCCGTACTTCTCGACCGCAGAAGGCAGCAGCCGGTCACCGAGGTTCTGCCCCATCTCCGCGACCCCGCCATCGCCCACGGCACCGAGCGGATCGACGATCACGAGGCCGGTGACCCGCTCGGGGTGCGCCAGCGCGAGGTTCAGCGCGAGATAACCGCCCCACGAGTGCCCGAGCACGACCGCCTGGTCGATCCCCGCCTCATCGAGGACCGCGACGGCGTCAGCGACGTGTTGCCCGACCGTGAACGGGCCGTCGGCGGCCGAGGGCGCCAGACCGCGCTGCTGATATTTGACCCACCGCCAGCCCGTCAGTTCGGGAGCCAGCAGCCCCATGTAGTCCGACATCGCCGGACCGCCATGCAGTAAGAGCAACGGGGATCCGGTCCCCAGCGCTGAGCCGACAATCGGCCCGTCCGGCGTAGTCGCCGTAAAGGTCTGTTCTGAGGCGGCGTCAAGCGCATCTGACATAGCTGCACGCTAGCGTCCCCGACCAGATGGATATGCGCATTCTTCTAGATTTCCAGGGCGGTCCGCCGGTGCTGCCAGCTAGGCCATTTGGATAAGCATGTATCCCATGGTCAGCGTCATGGCAATGGTAGAGAACGCCGCCAGCCTAGGCGCCAGCGCTCCACCCGCGACCGCGACCGCCGAGCCGCCAGCCGACCCACCGGCCCGGGTGCTAGCCAGGGCGTCGGTGGTCCAGACGACGTAGCCAACCAGGCACAACGCCAGCAGCAAGGCGACCGCAGGAGCGACGCTGACCAATCCGCTGCCGCTCATCCCAGCCATGGCCGCGCTGATTGGGTGAGACCCGCCGACAGCATCATCAACGGCCGGCAGCAGCATGAACATCATCGCGACGCACTCGATCACATGCGCGAACGGAGCACCGCGCGGACCGGGCAGCCTGGACCCAGCCGTCCTGGCCGCGAAGGCGCGCCAGCCGAACCAGGCCACGCCTAGGCTGAACACCGCCTCCCACACCTGCGTGGGCAGTACCCGCAATTGCGGCAGCAACATCCCGGCCATGGCAACGCCCATCAGCGCATGCAAGCCGTCCGCTTCGAACTCGGGCCGCCGCCAGCGCAGTCGACGCTCGGCCCGTCGAAATATCCCGAACCGAAACAACCCGCGCCGGATCGCGCAGTCAGCCGCGATCACGATCATCAGGCTCGCCAGGGCCGCATGCAGCCACAACGGACCAGTCATGCGGTCACCTCCCCCGCTGGTCGCATCGGCGCCCCAACCTGCACCCGCCGCAGACCGCAAGGCCCCGCCAGCGCACCCACCGAGATTAATCGGCTAAGCGATGACCTGACAAGATGGCATTGAATGTTTTCGGCAATTACCACCGGGGGGTATCCGAACGGCTTCAGACAAAACCCGCCGGGGGTATTCTCAAAACCCCTCAGGGGTATCGTACGGCCAGGTCAGGGCGCGTTTTTACACCCCACCGGGGTATTAGCCTTCGCCGGTGACTATGCATAATTCAGCTTGCTATCTGACCGAATTCCCGGCCGGAAGCAACGACCGGCGGAGCACGCACCGCCGGCTGGCCGCAAAGGAGCACGCGAGCAGCCATGCCCGGGATGAACGCGGGGCTCAACATCAACGACGCCCAGGTGGTCGCCGCCTTCGGCCGCGCGTTGCTGCATCAGGGCCTGATCGCCGTACTGCTGTTCGCGACCCTCGGCATCATCTGGGTTACCGCCCGCGCCTGGCTCTCTCAACCGACTCAGTCCACTCAGCCCACTCAGCCGACCGGCCCAGGCAAGCCGAACGCCGGAGCGCTTGAGCCAGCCGAGCACGCCGAGCCGCTGGCGAGGCAGGTGCTGCGAATCGGATTCGGGCTGATCTGGGTATTCGACGGCATCCTGCAGGCCCAGCCGAGGATGGCTCTCGGCTTGCCGTCCCAGGTCATCGAGCCGACGGCGGCAACTTCCCCGCACTGGGTGCAGATGGTCGTCAACTGGGCGGGCACGAACTGGTCGTATCACCCGCTGCAGGCGGCGGCCGCAGCGGTCTGGATCCAGGTCGGGATCGGCGTCTGGCTGCTTGCCTCGCCCAGGGGGAGACTGTCGCGGCTGGCCGGCCTGGCCAGCGTCGGCTGGAGCCTGGTCGTCTGGATCTTCGGCGAGTCCTTCGGCGGGATCTTCGCCCCCGGCCAGACCTGGTTGTTCGGCGCGCCTGGCGCGGCCTTGTTCTACGCGATCGCGAGCGGCCTGATCGCGCTGCCCGACCGGGCCTGGACCACCCGCAAGCTTGGCCGGGCGCTGCTCAGCGGCGCCGGCGTGTTCCTGCTCGGCATGGCGCTGCTGCAGGCCTGGCCAGGCCGGGGCTTCTGGCAGGGCACCGCGCACGGGCACGCGGGCCCGCTCGCGGACATGGCCGGCTCGATGGCGCAGCTATCCCAGCCCCGGTTCCTGGTCAACCTGGTCAACGGCTTCACGTCGTTCGATCAGGCCCACGGCTTCGCGGTGAACCTGATCGCGGTGCTCGCAGTGGTGGTGATCGGCGCCGCCTTCTTCCTCAGCTTCACCAAGGACCCGGAGAAGTTCGACATCGGCCGGCTGCCGTTGCTCAGGACAGCGCTGATCGCCTTCTCCGTGCTCTGCCTGGTCGACTGGGTGCTGATCGAGGACCTCGGTTTCTTCGGCGGCCTCGGCACCGACCCGAACAGCATGATTCCGATGATCCTGCTGGCCGCCGCCGGCTACCTGGCCCTAACTCGCCCGGCCCGCGCCCAAGCCACAGCGCCCGCCGAAGCCACAGCCACAGCCCCGGCCCAGACCCAGGCCGCCAAACGCGGCGCCCCGCTCCGCCCGGAAACGGCGTTCCGCCTGCTGGCGAGCACCAGTTTCCGCTCGATCGTCGCCGCCGGAGCAGTTGCCGTGATCCTGCTCGGCGCTGCCCCGCTAGCGATCGCCCAGGCCAACTCGAACGCCGACCCGATCCTGGCCCAGGCGATCAGCGGAGACTCATCGACGCTGAACCTCCCCGCCCCGGACTTCACGCTGACCGACCAGTCTGGCCGCCAGGTCAGCCTGGCCAGCCTGCGCGGCAAGGTAGTTCTGCTGACCTTCCTCGATCCGGTGTGCGTCACCGACTGCCCGCTCATCGGAACCGAGTTCGCGCAGACCGGCCGTCTGCTGTCGGCCGATTCCAACCGGGTCGAGTTGGTTGGTGTCGTGCTCAGCCCCTCGTATCGGTCGCTCGCGATCATGCGATCGTTCGATCAGCACGAGGGGCTGGCAACGGTACCGAACTGGCGCTATCTGACCGGCTCGCTCGCCAGCTTGAAGAAGGTTTGGGTCGACTACGGCATGACCGCGGAGGTGCTGCCCGCCGGCGCGATGACAGGACACAACGACGAGACCTTCCTTATCAATCAACGGGGCAGGGTCGTACGCGAGTTCAATGCCGATCCTGGCCCTGGTACCGCCGCGACGATCTCCTCGTACTCGGTCCTGTTCGCCAACGCCGTCCGACAGGAAATCAGATGAACTGCCCCCGACCGCCCCTGCTGGCGGCGGCACTCGCCGGCATCGCGCTGCTTGCCGCCGGTTGCGGCGGTGCCGCCCATCCGACCGTCTCCCCCAAGACCGCCAGCCACGCCCCGCCGCTCTCGCTGGCAACCTCCGTGGCAACCACCAGCCGTACCTGGGCCGTCCTGGTCCTAGGCGACTCACCCGACCGTGCCGACAATTTCTGGCAGTTGCTCGCCCGCCCCGCCGCCGGCGGTACCTGGCGGCTGGTCACGCCACCAGGCGTGGCTAGCAACGGCGGCCTGGCCGTCGCGCCGACCGGCCCGAGCTCGCTGCTAGCCGGGTTCCTCCCCAGCCAGGATCTGCTCTTCACCCCGCTCGCCGCCACGGCCAACTCCGGCGCCACCTGGTCAGCGGGCGTGCTGAACGCGAAGCTGGCCGGCACCCCTGACGCCCTGGCCGCCGGCCAGGGCACGAGCAAGGTGCTGGCCCTGCTCGCCGACAACTCGCTGCGCCAGAGCACGAACGGCGGCCGAACCTGGACCACGATCGCCACCGAACACGGCCTCGCCAGCACCCAGGTCGGCCGCCGCTGTGGCCTCACCCGCCTCACCGGCACCGCATTCACCCCAGCCGGCGATCCGATGCTCACCGGCGACTGCGCAAGCAACGGCCAGCCCGGCATCTTCACTTTCACCGCAGGAACCTGGCAGCGCACCGGCCCGGACGTACCCACCGGCCAGCCCGTCACCGCCCTCGCGATCACCTCGACCGCCGGCGTCACCCGCGTCCTGCTGGCGACCGGAACCGGTTCCGCCACCACCCTGACCGTCGCCAGCTACACCAGCGACCCGGCCCACTGGTCACTGTCACACCAAGTGACGGCCGGCAGCGCGAAAGTGCTGTCGGTGTCGGCCAGCGGCAACGGCGTGATGGCCGTGCTGCTGGCTGGTCGCCGCGGTCTGCTGCTAGCGGGGGCAGCAGCAGGCTGGCGGCGGCTCCCCGAACTGCCGCCGGCCACCCAGGCCCTCGCGGCCGGCCAGGGCCCGCAACTTCAGGCGCTCACCGCGGCGCGCACCACCGTCGGCATCTGGGCACTGAACGACTCCGGTTCGGCCTGGACCCAGGTCCAGCACCTGTCGGTCCCGATCCAGGTCGGCAGCTCAAGCTGACCCGATCTGCCCCAAATTCTTCACATCTTTCAGCGAGAAAGCTTCGCGCCGGCTGAGTCGACCGTCCCGATCGACTCCGGTCTCCAGCCGGAGGGCCTCGCCAAAGGGAGCGCAGCG
>DASYAT010000208.1:0-3950 GCA_036501205.1 Streptosporangiaceae bacterium
CCGGTCATGTTCGGGCGCGGCGATGACAACGACATCGTCCTGACCGACTCGTCGGCCTCGCGCAACCACGCCGAGGTACGCAAGGAGGCCGGCGGCTACGTCCTGCACGATCGCGGCAGCAGCAACGGCACCTTGGTCAACGGCGCGCCGGTGTCCACCCGGCCGCTGGAGTCGGGCGACCAGATCATGATCGGCGACGAGCTGTTCCGGTTCGAGGCCTCGGCTGGCCTGCGGCCGACCGTCCAGGGCGCGTATCCGGTGCAGGAAGCGACGCAGCAGCAGCACGAGCAGCAGCCAGCGAAGACGCCCGCGCCGGTGTTGCGGATGACGATCGCGGGCGGCGGCCCGGTCGGGCTCAGCCTCGCGTTGCTGCTTGAGCACATGATGGGCGCGCGGGTTCAGATCAAGGTCTATGAGGGCCGCTGGACGCAGGGGAGCGCCGGCAAGCTCGTGTGGAAAAGCGATGGCGAGGGCAACGCGCGCCGGCTCCAGGTCGTGACGCTCCAGAGCCGCCAGTTCCTGCGGCTGCCGCCTGAGGTGCAGGAGCGGCTGTTCATCCCGGCCCACTACACCGAGATGTGGCCGTCGGGGCCTGACTCGATCCAGGACCTGGGACCGCGCAACATCAGGATCGCGTTCATCGAGGATCAGCTGCTCGCGCTCGCGGGGGAGAAACCCGGGATCCAGCTGATCGGCGAGAAGTTCGAGGCCGCCCAGCTGCACGATGAGATCGCCAGCCAGCACGTGCTGGCGATCTGCGAAGGCGGCAAGTCGCGCACCTACGAGCACTTCATCGGCAAGTTCGGCGCCGCCGACCCGACCTTGTACGGGATCGACGGCGAGCAGGTCTCCGACATGGTGCTCGGGCTGCGGGTGAAGTCGGAGCTGCCGGACCCGATGGCAGTGCTGCTGACCGTCACGCAGAACCGGTTCCTGCTCAACTCACTGCGCGGCGAGGGCTTCCTCAACATGCGGCTGACCGATCAGGAAGCCAAGGAAGCGGTCGGGATCGACCCGGTGCGTCAGGTGTTCACCGAGTGCATTCAGTCCGGGCCGTGCCTGCTTGAGCTGCGGTCGGGCGGTGAGTTCTTCTGCGCGGGGCATCGGGCGCTGTTCCTGCCGGCCCTGCTGAAGGGATCGGCGTTCTGGACGCGGGTCGAAGAGGGATTGCAGATGTTCGGCGTGCAGCCGAAGAACCTCACCGCGGTGACCGGCTTCCGGCTGGACATGGTGCAGCGGCCGCGGTTCTCGGCGCAGTTGTTCCCTCGGACGAAGACGACGCCGGGGACCTACGGGTTCTTGCTCGGGGACGCGGCGAACGCGATCCACTTCTGGCCCGGTCGCGGGCTGAACAGCGGGCTGGCCTCGGCGATCTCGCTGGCCCGGTGCCTGGCCGGGCCCCGGCGCGGCAGCACGCTGCGCGACGCCGACTTCGTTCGTCATGAGGCCGTGATGTCGATGTTGCAGTACCGGCACAAGAGCCGGGCCTGGCGGCAGATGGTGACGAGCGACGCCGACGGCAACCTGCTGACGATCAAGGGCATGATCGCGCGCGGGATCGAGGAAGGCGAGCAGGGGGCGTTCGACGCCGAGCAGGACTTCGAGGCGCTGATGCAGCGGATGACCAGGACCCGCAGCCGGCTTGAACGGCGGATCGGGCCGATGCCGGACGACGCGACCCTGCGCGCGCACCTGCAGAAGCTGCCCGCGCCGATGGTGCACGCGCTGCTGGTCTCCGAGCCGTGGGACACGGGCAACGTCGGCGGCGAGGAGGTCGACGTGGAATGGTTGCTCGACGCGCCTCGTCCGCCTCGTCCGGAGCAGCAGCACGTTACTCATCGGGTCGCCATCGGGTAGGGTCCTAACGCTTGCGGATCGATCGCGGGATTCGCCGGAATAGCCTCGCTGAATGCGTCGACGATTCCCATGAAAGCAACTGCCGGAAGCGACCAGCCGTCGGACATTCCGCCTTCGACCGATGGTCCAGGTAGCTCGTCATTGACTAGGCTTGCTAGCGACCAATTGTGATCAGGTATTGAAGGTGGCCGTTTGGCGCCATAAACGGCCATTGCCAAGATCTGCCGAAGGGCGAGTCCTTCCACGATCGCTGCGCCCGCCACAGCCATATGCCTGACTGTATAGGCTTCATCGCGCAAACGCGTGCCAGTGGCTATGAGCATTTGCCGGTAGAGTTCTGCGAACTTGTCTATCAGATTCATCTGAGATTCCAGCAAAGCGGCAGCTATGCGTAGCCGGCTTTCATCATTTCCCGTTGACCTCACCGAGGCGTTAAGCGCGACGTAGATATACCACTCACGTGACTCAGTCATCGCCTTGAAGCTCTGTGCCACCCCTTCCTTGACGGCTTGGAGGAGCATCCGGCGCCGCTCCTGCGGATCATTCGGCTTAGCTCCGTTATTTGCGACGATACTCCGGACTAGCTCAATTGTATCCTTGTCGAATGCTGAGCTGCCCAACATGGTTGGTCCGGCCAGATAACAGAGGAGATCCTCCACGAAGTCACCTTTGTAGGGCCAAAGGCGATAGGCCGAGCTACGTGATACTCCGGCCGCTTCTATTACCTTCTCGAAGCTCAGCTCCTCAAGGCTGATCTGGACACCTTGGTCATAGACCATTTGCTGGGCCGATCTGAACATACGCTGCTTTATCTGCTCAGCTGGAATACGCTGGCGTCTCCTTTGCCGGCCGCTCGGCCGCGTGTCGGCGTCTGCCATCGGCAATCCCCCCTGCTTTGTTTTCTTTTGCGTACGGACTTGCTTAGGCCGCTTGCTTAGGACATGATGTCGGCATCCCTATTTTTGCCTAATGCGGAGAGCGTCGTTTGGGTCAATTTTCGTCCTCTCTCGCACGGTATTAGGATACCGAACTGGCATTAAATATCATCTACGCATCGACCGTATGCTAAATGGAGGCAAACTGGTCTAATATTGAACAATGCGTGCTTGAGCAATGATAGTCATGGTGACAGCGTGAACATTCCCCCAAGCGTCAATTATCCTAATCGTTCACGGAGTTGTTATATGCCTTCGCAGGATGGTTCTATCAATGCCCTTTGGGTGGCTATCGCCATTATCGTCGCAATTATGATCGGGGCGACGGCCGGGTTTCTTAGCTGGCACGGAGGCCAGCCCCCGCCCAACGCGATCTTGACGGGCGGTGCTGCCTTCAGCGGAGCGGTTCTTCTGATGTTCGTGATCAGGAATGAGCTGGCGTTAAATTCGCAGGTTCTGGGCCGTTCAGTCCGCGCTTGCCAAGAGCGCCCGCATTACGACGTCTAGTACGGGAGAGCCCGGGTCTGGCTCTCTGGTGCGGGCGATTTTCTGCCAGCCCCAGGACTGGCTGGCGCGCTGAGCCGCCGTGGCGGTCGGCGGCACTGTGGCCAGGGCGCGTTCCTCGGTGCGCTTGGACAAGATCTCGTCGTGCAGGGTCGTGCCGATGAACTGGCGGCGCCACGGGGCGCGGACGAGCAGGCCGATGACGGCGAAGCTGCGGCCTAGGTGCTCGGCCGTGGTGTCGGTCGGCAGGGAAGTGGTGAGGTGCCGCCACCAGTCGGTCGAGGGGCGAAGCGGCAGGCCGAACGCTACGCCGATCAGGTAGTCGCCGCTTCTGGCCTCGACCAGCGCGAAGCCGGGCTGGCGTAGCTGGACCATGAACCGGCGGGCGAACCGGTCGGTGCGGGCCTCGTCCCAGCAGAACGGCTGGTCGGCGTAGACCTCGGCCGCGAGGGTCGTTATCTCGCCGGCGTGCCCGGCCGCCTGCTCCCGCCCAAGCAGCTCATAGGTGATGGGATCGGCCACCCGCTCAGGTTACGGTCTGGCTGGCGGCAGCGGCCCACGTCCCGGCGGCAAGCGGTGGGCGGCGTGGGGGCGCCAGAGTGGGCGGCGTGGCGGCGCCAGTGTGAGCGCCAGTGTGGGCGGCGTGGGGGGGAC
>DASYAT010000209.1:0-8023 GCA_036501205.1 Streptosporangiaceae bacterium
TCACCAACCCGGACCAGCCCTACCGGGGCACCCTCGACATCACCGACGACGGCGAACTCTCCTGGTACGCCCGCGCACCCCACCACCCCGACGGCGGCATCCCGCTCCCCGACATCGCCCACACCATCAACCGCGCCCTCAACCGAGCCCAGCACCCGGCCACCCACGCCTGACCAGATACCAGTACACATACGCACACCAAGCGCAGGTGGCCCGGTGCAGGCGGCACGGGGATGTATGCGCCTGCCCCCTCGCGGGGTGCGGTGGCCGATGGGCCTTTCAATTGGAGAAGGGCCGCGGCCAACTGGCGAACCGCTCTTGTAGCGGGGTCCTCTCATCACTGATGTGTACAAGAAACGATCCAGTCAAGGATTGTCGGACGCTGCTTCCCAACGCAGCTGGCAGCATGCGAGCCATGGCCGTCCTGTGACAATTAAATTCGCTCTTTGTCGGTGAAGATGGCCCGTTCCCTGTCTTTGTCACTATGGTTGGCCTGTTCACGGGGTTCTTGTCTCGTCTCAGTTGAGTCGTCGCAGCCTCAGTGAACCTGGAGAAGACAAACCCCACGCCCGTCCTTCGCGGGGCCCGGGGGGTCGGGAGCTCTTCTTATTCACGCTTCGGGAGCGGACGATGGATAACGAGATTCAGCTGATCAGTGACGGCGATGGCCTGGCGGTCATCGGGGATCCGGCGGCTGTCGACCGCTTCCTCGTCTGCGAGGGGTTGTCGTCGAAGGATTTGGGATTGCCCCGGCTCGGAGTTGTCCTCAGTACCGGGGCTGCAGTCGCACAGGCGGGTTCGGAGATTGCGGACAACTCGGGTCGCTGGGTGAAGATGACTAAGGAGTCCGCGCAGCTTGTCAGCAAGTACGGGCTGAGGAAGAGCTCGAAGACGGGTCTCAGCACAGGTGTGCTGAAGGGGAACAGCGGCCAGGTCAAGGGATTCGTCCAATTCGTGCGGGGGCCTGGATCGCTTCTGACCAACCCGGCGCTTCTGGCTGGTGCCGCGGGGATCATGGCGCAGGTTGCGATGCAACAGACAATGGGCGAGATCATCGGCTATCTCGCCACGATCGACGAGAAACTCGATGACGTGCTCCGCGCCGCGGAGGACGCGGCGCTGGCGGACATGATCGGAGCGGGCTTCGACATCGACGAGGCCATGACCATCCGAGAGCACGCGGGGCGGGTCAACGAGGTCACGTGGTCGAAGGTGCAGGCCACGTCCGCGACGATCGCGCGAACCCAGGCGTACGCGTTGCGGCAGCTCGACGCGCTCGCGGAGAAGATGGAGCGCAAGACTAAAATCGGTGATCTCGCCAAGATGGCGAAGGAAGCCGAGTCCAAGGTTCAGGGCTGGCTCGTTGTTCTGGCTCGTTGCTTCCAGTTGCATGACGCGATCGCCGTGCTCGAACTCGACCGGGTGCTGGACGCGGCTCCGGACGATCTGGACGGGCATCGCCTCGGGCTGAAGGCTTCCCGGCAGAAGCGGCTGGAGACCATCTCGCGGAGCACCGGGCGTCTGATGGCCCGCATCGATGCGGCTGCGGGCACGGCCAATGCGAAGGTGCTGCTGCACCCGACGACATCTGCGGCGGTGGTGCAGTCGGGGGAACATGTCGCGAGTGTCGTCGCTGACTTCCACGAGCGGCTCGGGATCGAGTCCGGCCGGCAGTCCTTGGAGGCGAGGCGATGGGTGGACGCGGCCTCGGAGGTCAGGGACAAGGTGCTCGAGACGGGAGCAGAGAGCGTCGATGTTTCCAGGCGTCTCGGCAACGAGGCCCTTGACCGGGCCAGGTCGGTGCAGGGCAGGCTCTCCGGCGGGAGAGCCGAGCGAGCGCTCCGTCGACGCGGCGGGGAGGACGAGGAACACGACGAGCAAGCCTGAGTTTTCGAGGTGGAGTCCGCCCAAGTGGTTGGGCTCTCGGGCATATCGGTAGCGTGTCGGTTATGCCGCCTTCACTACCCGCTGCGTCGGTCCGGATGCCGGGAGCAGACTTCACCGATCACAGGTTCAGCGTGCCGCTCGACCATGCGGTGCCTGACGGCGAGCAGATCACGGTGTTTGCCAGGGAGATGGTGGCGGTTGAGCACAGCCACCGCGATGACCTGCCCTGGCTGCTCTACCTGCAAGGCGGCCCAGGGCGGCCGAGCCCGCGGCCGGTCAGCAGGCAGATGGGCTGGCTGGACCGGGCGCTGAAGGAATACCGGGTCCTGCTGCTCGACCAGCGCGGCACGGGCCGGTCGACTCCCGCGACCAGGCTCACGCTCGCTCGCCGCGGCTCGGCGAAAGAGCAGGCTCAGTACCTGACCCACTTCCGTGCTGACTCGATCGTGGCCGACGCCGAACTGATCAGGCACCGGCTTAACGGCGGCAAGCCGTGGAGCGTGCTCGGCCAGAGCTTCGGCGGCTTTTGCACGGTTACTTATCTGTCCAAGGCTCCGCAGGGCCTGACCGAGGCCTTCATCACCGGCGGCCTGCCCGGCCTGGACAACCACGCCGAGGACGTGTACCGGGCCACCTATCCCCTGGTCACGGCCAAGAACGAGGACCACTACCGGCGCTACCCAGGCGACGCCGAAGTCGCCCAGCGCATCGCCAGTTACCTGGCCGATCACGACGTCCGGCTGCCGACCGGCGCGCCGCTCACCGTGCAGGCGTTCCAGTCGCTTGGCCTTTGCCTGGGCATGAGCACCGGCAGCAACCTCCTGCATTTCCTGCTCGCGGACGCGTTCGACGGCGACGAGATCGGCGATGACTTCGCCTACCGCGCGCTCGGGTTGCTCACCTTCGCGGGCGGGCCGCTGTTCGGCGCGTTGCATGAGGCCTGCTACGGGCAGGGACCGGCGACCAGGTGGGCGGCGCAGCGAGTGCGGGCGGAGTTCCCGGCGTTCGACGTGCCGCCGGCGGTCGGCGGTGACCCGCTGCTGTTCACTGGCGAGATGATCTACCCGTGGATGTTCACCACCGACCCGGTGCTCGAGCCACTGGCCGAGGTCGCCGACATCCTCGCCGACGTCGCCGACTGGCCGCCGCTGTACGACACTGAGCGGCTGGCAGCGAACGAGGTTCCGGTCGCGGCCGCGATCTATTACAACGACATGTACGTGCCGCAGCAGTACTCGGTCCAGACCGCCGCCCGGATCCGCGGCCTGCGCAGCTGGGTCACCAGCGAGTACGAGCACGACGGGGTGAGCGCGGGCCGGGACAAGGTACTTGACCGGCTAATCGGCATGGTGCGGGGCAGTCTCTAGCTGGTGACCCATCCAGCGCAAGCGCAAGCGCATGCGCATACGCTGGACCGGTGATGATCCGGACCTGCTTGTGCCTGATCACCCGTCCCTCCCCCGAGGCGAGCGCCGGCACCGAGATTCTGCTCGGCTATAAGAAGACCGGCTTCGGCGCCGGGCGCTGGGTCGGCATCGGCGGGCACATCGAGGAGGGCGAGAAGCCGGCGGCGGCTGCCGTCCGCGAGGTCGCCGAGGAGACGCACCTCGTGGTCTCCCCCGATTCACTTAGCCACATGGCGACGCTGACCTTTGTTTTCCCAGCCCGGCCGGCGTGGGACCAGACCGCCGACGTGTTCGTGACCACGGAGTTCTCTGGTACGCCGGCCGAGTCCGATGAGCTCGACCCGCACTGGTTCGACACTGCCCGGCTGCCGTTCGACGGCATGTGGGACGACGCCAAGTACTGGCTGCCGATCGTCTTGTCCGGCGAACGCGTGATCGCGACGATCACCTTCGCCGACGACTGCGCCACGGTCGCGACCATCGAGCCGCCCCTGACCTGACCCGCTGCCGACGAGGTCGTGCCGGGACACGTTGTGCCCCGGCACGAACCCCCCGGGCCCCTGCGTCAGCTCTGTCCTGATGAACTGTGCCGATAACAGTCAGACGCGGCATGACCCAGCTTGGTTTACCGACCGCAGCAACCGATTTAGTCATTCGAATGATGACCTGGTCGCCCGACGTCGTTTGGAGCGCGCCAATTGAGTCACACAATCACCAATAGAACCATTGATCGCGAATTCGACCACGATGATCGCCTATTTGACCGGATGAATGTGCTCATTCATGTGGTCTGACCGGATGAATGAGCATATTCATCTGGCCGCCCAAAAGATCTTCATGGTAAGACGGTTGCTGGTGGGCCTGTTGTGAACATTAACGTCCAAGGGACCAGCGGCAGCGGCTCTTTTCCTGGAGCTGGCTTCGCGGCATTGACGTTGCGGATCGCAGGGCTTCACTCTGAATGCCACTGTTGCGCGGTCGGGGGTTCTTACTGTGATGTTGGCGCACCTGCGGGCACGGCTCGGCCTGCGGCCGGCGAGGCAGCGAGGCGGCGAACTCGGGGATAGCGGCGGGATAAGCCCGGTGGCCGGCATCGCGCTGATGCTGCCGATGGAGGCCGGCATCGCCATTCCGATCCCCTCCGACCTCGTCATGCTGGCCGTCGGGGCCAGGGTCAGCGCCGGAGATATTCCGCTGCCGGTGGCGGTCCCGGCGTTCGAGGCCGTCGCGATCGCGGGCACCAGCGCACTGTTCCTGGCCGCGCGCGGGCCGGGTCACGGCCTAGCCAGGCGACTGTGCCCGCGCATCGGCTTCACCCAGGCCCGGCTGGACCGGCTGCGGCGTGATCGAACGGCCCGGCCAGGCGGCGCTGGCGGTCGGCCAGGCCACCCCTGGCCTGCGCACCCTGATCGTCCTGGCGCCGGGCGCCTCGGGACTGCCGGCTCGCCGGGCGCTGCCCGCCGTTATCACCGGAAGCACCGTGTTCCTGCAACTGCACCTGTTCCTCGGATACTTCCGCCCGGCCGGGCCCAGGCCAGGCTGGCTGCCGGCCAGATACTTAGCCGTGCTAAGTTTAATCAGTGCAGAGACTTGGGGCGGAGACGGCAGAAGCAGGCAAGACACCAGGCAACTCGGCCGGGACTGCGGCCGAAGGCGCGCGGTCAGACGACCGCTACAAGTGGGTAGCGCTCTCCAACACCACGCTCGGCATCACGATGGCGACGATCGACGCGTCCATCGTGATCATCTCGATGCCGGCTATCTTCCGCGGAATTCACCTCAACCCCACGGCTCCCGGCAACATCACCTACCTGCTGTGGATGATCATCGGCTACCTGCTGGTCACCGCCGTGCTGGTAGTCACGCTCGGCCGGCTCGGCGACATGTTCGGCCGGGTGCGGATCTACAACCTCGGCTTCGTGATCTTCACGCTCACCTCGATCGCGCTGTCGCTTGACCCGCTGACCGGCCCGAGCGGGGCGCTCTGGCTGATCTTGTGGCGGATCGCGCAGGCCTTCGGCGGCGCGATGCTGATGGCGAACTCCGCCGCGATCCTGACCGACGCCTTCCCGGCCCGCCAGCGCGGGATGGCACTCGGCATCAACCAGATCTCGGCTATCTCCGGGCAATTCATCGGCCTGATGCTCGGCGGCGTGCTGGCCGCCTGGGACTGGCGCTCGGTGTTCTGGGTGAACGTGCCGATCGGCATCTTCGGCACGATCTGGTCCTACCGGAGCCTGCGCGAGATCGGGACCCGCAACCGGGCCAAGATCGACTGGTGGGGCAACGTGATCTTCGCGCTGGGCGCGGGACTCCTCCTCGTCGCGATCACCTACGGCATCCAGCCTTACGGCGGCCACGCGACCGGCTGGACCAGCCCGCGGGTGATCGGCGGCATGGTCGCCGGCGTGGTCCTGCTGGCGATCTTCTGCCTGATCGAGACCAGGATCGCCGAGCCGATGTTCCGGCTCGGGCTGTTCAAGATCCGGGCGTTTGCGGCCGGCAACATCGCCAGCCTCATGGGCTCGATCGCCCGGGGCGGACTGCAGTTCATGCTGATCATCTGGCTGCAGGGGGTCTGGCTGCCAGAACGCGGCTACAGCTTCGTCCAGACTCCGCTGCTCGCGGGCATCTACTTGCTGCCGCTGACGGCCGGCTTCCTGATCGCCGGCCCGATCTCGGGCATCCTGTCGGACCGCTACGGCCCCCGGCCGTTCGCCACCGCCGGCCTGCTCGTCTCGGCGGCCGCGTTCGGCGGGCTCCTGTTGCTGCCGGTGAACTTCTCCTACTGGGCGTTCGCGCTGATCATCTTCGGCAACGGCCTCGGCTCCGGTCTGTTCGCCTCGCCGAATACCTCGGCGATCATGAGCAGCGTGCCGGCCAAATACCGCGGCTCGGCGTCGGGGATGCGATCGACGTTCCAGAACTCAGGGATGTCGCTGTCGATCGGAGTGTTCTTCTCGCTGATGATCGCCGGCCTGGCCGCGACGCTGCCGAAGACGCTGAGCGCCGGGCTGCGCTCGCACGGGGTGCCCGCGGCGGTGGCGCATCACCTGGCCAGCCTGCCGCCGGTGAGCACGCTGTTCGCCTCCTTCCTCGGCTACAACCCGATCGGCAGCCTGCTACGCCCCACAGGAGTCCTCCATCACCTGACCAAAACCCAGGCCGCGCAACTGACCAGCAAGGAGTACTTCCCGCACCTGATCTCAGGCCCGTTCCACCACGGCCTGGTGATCGTGTTCTCGGTCGCGATCGCCATGTCGGTACTCGGCGCGTTCGCCTCGCTGTTGCGCGGCGGCCAGTTCTACTACGACGCGCCGCCCGCCGATGCTGCGCCGGCGGTTAACCCGGCCGAGCCGGCCGCCGCCTGATCCTGGCCCTAGCCCCCGCCCGCGGGGATCAGCTTCAATAGATCCAGACCACGGACGAGGGAGCAGAAGTGACCGTTCACCGCACCCGACGGCTCGCGCTGGCCGCCGCCGTAGCGCTCAGCGCCGTCGGCACCGCGCTCGCCACGTTGCCCGCCGCCCAGGGCGCGCCAGCGGCGGCATCGAAGCCGAAGTTGGTCAACTGCAGCGGCATCGGCACGGTCAAGCCGAAGGGGTTCATCATCACCTGCGCAGACGCCGGCGACTCGCTGACCAAACTGAAGTGGTCGAACTGGAGCACGACCGCCAGCGGCAAGGGCACCGATGTTGTCAACGACTGCAAACCGAACTGCGCGGAGGGCCACTTCCACAAGTACGGCGTCGACGTCTCCCTGTTCCGGGTCAAGCCCTGGTCGCACCACGCCGGCCAGCGGTACTACACCAGGATGGGCCTGACTTACACCGGCAAGGTGCCACACGGGTTCCACCGCCATCGCACGGTCAATCTGTGGGCCACGAAGATATAGGATCGCGCCGTGCCCAGATATGAGTACCGCTGCCGCGCTTGCGGGGACACCTTCGAGCTCACCCGTCCGATGAGCGACTCGTCCGCACCGTGCGCCTGCCCGGCCGGGCACGACGACACCGTGCGGCTGCTCTCCACGATCTCGGTCGGCGGGCGGGCGGCGGGCGGACAGCCCGGCTCCGGTGGCGGCGGCGGCGGTTGCTGCGGCGGTGCCTGCGGCTGCCGCTGAGCCCGCGCCCGCCGCCTCGCAACGCCCGTCACCTGCGATGTCGACGCTCGATGCCCAGCGTCGACGCCGGTTGAGATTTGTCAGTAAATCAACCCGCTAAAAAGGTTTCAAATTCCGGTAAACCGTTCGACTGCGCCTGGCGTCTAAGAAGTCAAATATCCGGCTCAGTCTCGCATTACGGTGAGCTTCGGTCCGTAACGCGCTAACGGAACGGAACCTGCCGATGCGCTGCCCGTCAGTTCCCGCCGGCGACGGCCGATGACCGTCCACTGGAGCCCTGGCGGCACGCTCCCCGCCCGGCCTGCCGCAGTCGCCGTGGTCCTCGGCGCGCTGGCACTGGCATGCGCCGCCAGCTTTTCCTCACCGCTAGCGAAAGCGGGCGGATCGCAACCCCGCCACCGGCCCGGCGTGCATTCGATCGCGCCGGTGAGCGACCGGGTGCCCGCAGAAATTATTCGATGGAGAAAGCTTTCCGCGGGTCCGGTCAGATCACCCTGAGGTCAGCCAATGAGGGCGCATAAACGACGTGGGCCCTGCGCTGCTGCGACAAGCAGCAGCTCAGGGCCCACGCACTTCCCGAACCGCTCCGCCAGGCTCGGGCTCCCCC
>DASYAT010000210.1:0-19042 GCA_036501205.1 Streptosporangiaceae bacterium
CGGCCTTGGCATGCCGCATGACGATGAGCTGCCGTTGCGCTGCCATGGCTCCCTATCGTCACGTACTGCCGCTGCTGAGGAAAGGCCGACGCGCGGTAACCGGATTAAGCCGCCGCGGTCGTGGTCGTCTCCTCGTCATTGTCCTCGGAAGGCGCCGGGGTTCCGGGGCCGCTCGGCACCTCGGCCTCGGATGGGGCGATGCCGGTGGCGCGGCGCTTGGCGACAACGATCGAGCCGACCACGATGGCGAACGCGCCGATGGCCACGCCGGCCCTGAGCCCGAGATTGCCCGCGTACTTGACCACGCTGGTCGCAATCAGCAGCGAGACCAGGTTCATGACCTTGATCAGCGGGTTGATCGCCGGACCGGCGGTGTCCTTGAACGGGTCGCCTACGGTATCGTCGATGACCGTGGCCGCGTGCGCTTCTGAGCCCTTGCCGCCGAGGATGCCGTCCTCGACCAGTTTCTTGGCGTTGTCCCAGGCGCCACCCGAGTTGGCCAGGAACACGGCCATCAGCACGCCTGCCGCGATCGCGCCGGCCAGGAAGCTGCCCAGCGGCACGTAACCGAAGCCGAACCCGATCACGATCGGCATGAGGACGGCCAGCAGGCCAGGCGTGGCCAGCTCGCGCAGCGAATCCCTGGTGCAGATGTCGACGACCCGGCCGTACTCGGGCTTCTCGGTGAAGTCCATGATCCCCGGGTGGGTTCTGAACTGCTCACGGACCTCGAACACGACCCGGCCGGCCGCCCGGCCGACCGCCATGATCGCGAGACCGGAGAAGTAGAACACGACGGACGCGCCGACGATCAGCCCGACGAGCGCGTTGGGCCGGTCGATCGACAGGCTGAAGGTACCCGCGGCGTGCCCGAGCGCGGACTCGACCGTGGTGCGGAACGCGCCGAACAGCGCGGTCGCGGCCAGGACGGCGGTCGCGATCGCGATGCCCTTGGTGATCGCCTTAGTGGTGTTGCCGACCGCGTCTAGCCTGGTCAGCACCTGAGCGGCCTCGCCCTCAACGTCGCCGCTCATCTCAGCGATACCCTGCGCGTTGTCTGAGACAGGGCCGAAGGTGTCCATCGACACGATCACGCCGACGGTGGTGAGCAGGCCGGTGCCGGCCAGCGCGACGGCGAACAGCGCCAGGGTCGCGTTGCCGCCGCCGAGCAGGAAGGCGCCGTACACGGCGGCGCCGATCAGCAGCGCCGAGTAGACGGCCGATTCAAGGCCGACCGAGATGCCGGACAAGATAACCGTCGCCGCGCCGGTGCGGGCCGAGTCAGCGATCTCCATGACCGGGCGGCGGTTGGTCTCGGTGAAGTAGCCGGTGAGCAGCTGGATGGCGCTGGCCAGCGCGAGGCCGATCACGACCGCGATGATCGCGAAGATCCTCGGGTCGCCTGGGTGGTTCAGGATGCTTGGGTCGGTAATGCCGCTGCCGGAGAGCTTGTGGAACGTGTCCGGCAGGTAGACGAACGAAGCGACCACAACCAGCACGAGCGAGAACATCGCCGAGAGGAAGAAGCCGCGGTTGATCGCAGTCATGCCGCTGCGGTCGCCCTTGCGCGGGGCGACGAAGAAGATTCCGGCGATCGCGGTCAGAACCCCGACGGCCGGCACGATCAGCGGGAAGACAAGACCGAGCGACCCGAACGCGGCCTTGCCGAGGATCAGCGACGCGACCAGCGTCACCGCGTACGACTCGAACAGGTCTGCGGCCATGCCAGCACAGTCGCCGACGTTGTCGCCCACGTTGTCGGCGATCGTGGCGGCGTTGCGCGGGTCGTCCTCCGGGATCCCCTTCTCCACCTTGCCGACGAGGTCGGCGCCCACGTCAGCGGCCTTGGTAAAGATTCCGCCACCGACCCTCATGAACATCGCCAGCAGTGCCGCGCCGAACCCGAAGCCCTCGAGCACACTGGACGCGTTCGACTTATAGATCAGCACGACCACGGCGGCGCCGAGCAGGCCAAGGCCCACCGTGAACATTCCGGCCACGCCCCCGGTACGGAAGGCGATCCGCGTCGCCTCCCGCTCCCCGCTGTCACGGGCGGCGGCAGCCACCCTCACGTTCCCCCGCACCGCGAGCCACATGCCGGTGAAGCCGGTGGTCGCCGAGAACAGCGCTCCTATCAAGAAGAAGATAGATCGGCCGATCCTGACCGACTCGCCATCCGCGGGCAGCACGAGCAGCACGAAGAAGATCAGGACGACAAAGATGCCCAGCGTCTTGAACTGCCTCTTCAGGTACGCCGCAGCGCCTTCTTGCACCGCGACCGCGATCTCCTGCATCTTGGCTGTGCCCTGGCCAGCCGCCAGCACCTGCCTGACCAGCCACCCGGCCACGGCAAGAGCTAGCACTGCGATCACCGCGACCACGGCGACCCAGGACACGTTGGAGCCAGCTACGGTGATGGCCGATCCATCCGCGAGAACGGAACCGAGCCTTGTCATCTGTCCTCCTTGAGGGGCGAAAGCACAGCTGGAGCACAGCGGTCCGGTCCAGCGGCACGGCCCTCAGCTAGATACTTCACGCACTGCCTTTTGCGACACCGCGTACTTCGCGACCAAGCGACTCACGCGTCACCTGAAATATCGTCCACATGGTGCCACATCGCGGTACGTCGCAAGATCGTCACGGCGTGGCGGGAGTCTACGCATCCGCAGTCGGCGAACCGCAAGCGGGTCCGATACTCGCGGGTGCCGAAACCCGTTCGTGACGAAACGGTGACCGAACCGGGAAGCTCGGACCCGCGCATTATCCGGTCCATACGCTCAGGCGGGTGATCCCGCCGCAATCGATCCGGAAGTCGGCCAGCTCATCTTCACGCTCGTGCCGACCGGCGTCTCGCTGATCTGCACGTCATCGGCCAGCCCGGCAATTACCGCCAGGGAGAACCCCGCGGGCACGGCCATGTTCTGGCTGGCCGACTGGCCCTGGGCCGAGGCGCCTTTCGCGCTGGCGTTAATGACTTCGATCTCGAAGCGGTCGTCCTGGCCGGTCAGTTCAATTCTGACGGGCTCGGTCGGACAATGCAGCCGGTGCGCTTCCACCGCCCGGGAGCACGCTTCGCCCACGGCGAGGCGGACCTCGTCGAGTAGCGTCTCAGGCACGCCGCTGCGCCTGGCCACCGCCGTGGCTACCAGCCTGGCCGTGCGTACATGCGCGGGAAGCGGCGTGAAGGTGACCTCAACAGTTGCCATCTAATGCCACCAAGCCAGCCAGTAGCCCGGCGGCTACTTCTCTGACTTCCGGTTGGCGATTGCCTCATCCACGGTGTCATGAATTCCGAAGACCTTGGTCAGGCCAGTGATGCGGAAGATCTTCAAAATCCGCTCCTGGGTGCAGACCAGGTCGAGAGATCCGTCGTGCGCGCGTACCCGCTTGAGCCCGCCGACCAGAACTCCCAGGCCAGTGGAGTCGAGGAACTCCACCTTTTCCATGTTCACGACGATCTGGTAGTTACCGTTGTTCACCAGGTCGATCAGGAGCTCACGTAGCCGAGGTGCGGTGTAGACATCGATCTCGCCTTCTACATCGACGATCTCGATACCGTCCTTGTTGTAGTGCTCCAACTTCAGATCCACAGATTCCTCCAGCGCCATGCATCCATTATCCCAGCCGTCGGCCAGTCAGTTCTGGCTCGGCGCGCCGGGCCAGATGCTCCGTCGCGCATTCAATCATGCTCAGACTCATGTCTATACCAGATCACGGTTCGAGGTACCCGGCCTGCCGATGACAAACTTCGTACACCATGCTTGATCCGGATCAGCTCGCCACCGATGAGCCGGCGAATTCCGCTGACGATAGCAGGCCACTCGGCGTGCGCAAGGTCCTGGCGCTAGGTGCCGCCACGGGCCGGCTCACTCATGTCGAGCGACTGCCCGAACGCCAGGGCCGGCGGGCGGAGTGGCCGGACTGGATGCCGGCTGAGCTCGTGACGGCGTTCGGCCAGGCGGGGATTCCGGCGCCGTGGGTGCATCAGGCCGAAGCGGCTGACCTCGCCTGGGCGGGCGAAAACGTGATCATGGCGACGGGTACCGCCTCAGGGAAGTCGGTGGGATATCTCGCTCCGGCTCTGACCGCGATCATGGCCGGGGCGACGGCCTTGTACCTGGCACCAACCAGGGCGCTGGCCGCCGACCAGCTCGGCGTGGTCAAGTCGCTCGGCGCCGACCTCGGATTCCCGCTCCGCGCCGCCGTAGTCGACTCCGACACCTCATTCTCAGACCGCGCCTCCGCCCGCCGGCACGCCACCTATCTGCTCACCACACCTGACATGCTGCACTACGGCCTGTTGCCGCAGCATCAGCGGTGGAGCGGCTTCTTCCGGCGGCTGCGATTCGTCATCGTCGATGAGTGCCACGGCTATCGGGGCGTGTTCGGCTCGCACGTGGCCCAGGTGCTGCGCAGGCTCCGGCGGGTCGCCGCCTATCACCACCTGTCCGCAGGAGGATTCGGGGAGTCGCCCCTTCAGTTCATCCTGGCCTCGGCCACGATTAGCGAGCCGGCCAAGTGCGCCGAACTGCTGACCGGGGCGACGGCCGTGCCGGTGACCACGGAAGGCGCGCCGCGAGGGCCGATGACGTTCGGCATGTGGGAGCCGCCGCTGACCGAAACACGCGGCGTGGGCGGCGCGCCGGTGCGCAGATCGGCGATCTCCGAGGCGGCGACGCTGCTCGCCGACCTCGTCAGGGACGGAACTCCCGCGCTCGCTTTCATCAGGTCAAGGCGCGGAGCCGAAGCGGCAGCGGCCGCCGCGAAGTCCAGGCTGACCGAGGCCGGGGACAGCGAACTCACCCACCGGGTCGCCGCCTACCGGTCTGGTTACCTGCCAGAAGAGCGCAGGCGGCTCGAAGATGGCCTGCGAACCGGCACGATCACCGCGCTGGCCGCGACTCCGGCACTCGAGCTCGGGGTGAACATCACCGGCCTGGACGCCGTGCTCATCGCGGGCTGGCCGGGCACCAGGGCGGCACTGTGGCAGCAGGCCGGCCGGGCCGGGCGCACCGGCCGGGAGTGCGCCGCGATCCTGATCGCGCGTGATGATCCGCTCGACACCTACCTGGTGCACCATCCGCAGGCGTTGCTGCACCGTCCGGTCGAAGCGACAGTGCTCGATCCGGCCAACCCCTACATCCTGCGCCCGCACCTGTGCGCCGCGGCGGCCGAACTGCCGCTGGACGCCGGTGACCTCGCCTTGTTCGGATCGGCAGCGCCAGGGGTCGTTGCCGACCTGGCCGAACGGCGCATGCTGCGGAACCGTGGTGGCCGCTGGCACCTGACCGGCCTGCGCCGGGTGCCGTTGGCCAGTCTGCGCGGCTCGGGCGGGCCGCCGGTCAGGATCGTCGAGGAGAGCACCGGACGGCTGATCGGCACCATGGACGAGCCGTCGGCGCACGTCCTGCTTCACGCTGGCGCCGTCTATCCGCACCAAGGCGAGATTTACCTGGTCAAGCGCCTCGATCTAGCCGACGACGTGGCCCTCGTCGAGGCCGTCGACCCCGGCTATGTCACCTCGGCCCGCGAACTGACCGAACTGACGATCACGGCCGAGCACCGCCGGGCCGACTGGGGTGGCGCGGCGGTTCACTTCGGTGAGGTTGAGGTACTGCGCCAGGTCGTAGCGTTCACCCGGCGAAAGCCAGAGACCGGGCGGCCAATCGGCGAGGAAGCGCTTGACCTGCCCAGCCGGGTGCTGCGGACCAGAGCGGTCTGGCTGACGATCGCTCCCGAGCAGAGCGAGGCACTCGCGGCGGCCGGAGTTGACCTGGCCGGGGCGGTCCACGCGATAGAACACGCCGTGATCGGGCTGCTGCCGCTAGTCGCCGCGTGCGACCGGTGGGATGTCGGCGGGGTGTCGACCGCCGCGCACGCGCAGACCGGCCGGCTCACCATTTTTGTTTACGACGGCCACGATGGCGGCGCGGGCTTCGCCGAACGGGGCTTCACGGCGGCGGCACAGTGGCTGAGATCAACGTCACTCGCAATCGCCGACTGCGAATGCGGCACCGGCTGCCCGTCCTGCATTCAGTCCCCGAAATGCGGCAATGGCAACGAGCCGCTGTCCAAGTCCGGCGCGATTGCCCTGCTAGATGGCATGTTGGCGGATGCGCCAGACCCCGAAAAGGGGGCGACCCCCGCCGGGGGGGAGAGCGGGGGTCGCCGTACGGCCCGGCTCCGGGGGGACAGAGCGGTTCCGTAACTCAGGAAATCCTACGTGCAGTGGGTCAAAGTTACCAGTCGGTCATGCGATGCGAGATTGGATTTCATCATGGTGACCTATGCTCGGCGACCATGGACACTACGGTCGATGCCGCAACGGGCGCTACCGCTGCCTTCTTTGACCTGGACAAAACCCTAATCTCTAGGTCCAGCACGCTGGCCTTCGCGCCGCCGTTCTACCGGCACGGCTTGATCTCTGGCGTGCAGGCGGTGCGCGGCGCTCTGGCTCAGATCGTGTTCAGGCTCGGCGGAGCCGACCACAAGCGGATGGAAAAAGTCAAGGATCAGGTCAGCAGGCTCTGCTGCGGCTGGCCGGTGGATCGGGTCACCGAGATCGTGACCAGCCATCTGGCCGACATCATCGGGCCGCTCATCTACGCCGAGGCCCGGCGGCTGATGGACGCGCACCGTGCCGCCGGACGCGATGTGATCATTGTCTCAACGTCCGGGCAGGAGATGGTCGGGCCGATCGGCGCCATGCTCGGCGCCACCGGAATCATCGCCACCCGGATGGGCCATGCGGACGGGATCTACACGGGCGAACTTGAGTTCTACGCCTACGGCGAGGCCAAGGCGATCCGGATCAGGGAACTGTCGGCCGAACGCGGCTACCGGCTCGCGGACTGCTTCGCCTACAGCGATTCGGTTACCGACCTGCCGATGCTTGAGGCGGTCGGACATCCGCATGCTGTCAACCCGGACCGTCACCTGCGCAAAATCGCTGTGGAGCGCGGCTGGCCGGTGCTGGCCTTCGAGCTGCGTCCGGCCGAGCCAGACGCGAGTCCTGGACCGCCCGCCCTAGCCGCGCCGATCGCGAGCGTCGCGTTGCCGCAGGTCGCGACATGTGAACAGCAGGAGCGATAGAGATCACGAATTGATTACGCTAAGGGCTTCCCAACCCGGCGGATCCGTCGTAGAAAAGAACGCAGGACCACTTGGTCCTGACACGGCAACCGGGTACCCACGCGCGACCAGCCGCGGGAGGCGGCCGAGACAGGGACGTCTAGGTAATACCGAACGTCGTAGTCCGCTACGACGGGGCGACCTGGCCGGCAGTAAAGGTGCACGCTTGGTAACCCGGACTGACGTGGCTCAGCGGCGGCGTCCCGCAGGGGCGCCGCCCGCTTTGTGTCTGGACTCGGTCGCTACCCACACGGTAGCCACCCACTCGGTCGCTACACTCTCGGTCACGACACATCGGACGCGGCTGCCCGGCGTCTTTGCTACCTCGAACGTGTCGCGTTAGCCTGGTCGACACCGATAAAGCCAATCTTGGGTGATATTTAACGGACACGGCCTGATATCACCGGGTCAAACCGCCGCCGTCGGTCGCCCAGCAGGTATCGGCGTGAAATTCGCGCTTACGGGTAATGGGAGCCTGCGCAATGGCGCCGGTGCACATGCGCGAGACTGGTCCCGTACGCGAGAAGGGAGGAAGACCATGACCGACCCTGCCGCGCGCAGCCAAAACGGCGGCTCGCAAGCATCTCTCGGCGACCTCGTCGCGCTCGCCGTCAGCGACGTCACGCAGTTGGTGAAGTTCGAGGTGGATCTGGCGAAGCTCGAACTGAAGGAGGACGCCCGCCGGCTTGGAATCGGCGGCGTGCTGCTCGGCGTTGCCGGTTTCGTTGCCTGCCTGGTCCTCATGCTGCTGAGCTTCGCCTTCGCCTACGGCTTGATCGCGCTCGGCATCTGGCCTTGGGCGGCCTTCCTCATCGTGGCCGGAACCTGCATTCTGCTCGCCGCCGGCGCCGTCGGGATTGGCGTGCTCAAGTTCCGCGGACTGAGCGGTCTGCGCATGACTCGCAGCACCGTCTCCGATGATCTGGCCTTGATCCGGCGGGACGACGCCGTCCATGCAACCGGATCGGCAGAGACCAGGTAGGCAATGGGGCCCACCCCGCGACCGACGCCGCAAAGCGAGGCCTCGATCTATCTCGATGGCCCGTGGTCGCATCGATCGATCAGCGCGAACGGGACCAGGTTCCACGTCGCTGAGAACGGCGACGGCCCGCTGGTGCTGCTCCTCCATGGATTCCCGCAGTTTTGGTGGACCTGGCGCAGGCAGCTCAGCACGCTGGCCTCGGCCGGATATCGCGCGGTCGCGGTCGACCTGCGCGGCTACGGTGGCAGCGACAAGCCGCCGCGCGGCTATGACCTGATTACCGCCGCATCGGATGCGGCCGGGCTGATCCGCTCCCTCGGCGAGGCCAACGCGGTCGTGGTCGGCCACGATTGGGGCGGCATGATCGCCTGGACGATGGCGGCATACTTCCCCAAGGTGATCAGGAGACTGGGCATAGTCGCCGCCGCGCATCCGCTCAAGCTCCGCTCGGCCGTGCTTTCCGACCCGCTTGGCCAGGGCCGCAGCGTTGGCTACGCCTTCGGTTTCCAGCTGCCGATGCTGCCCGAGCGACAACTGCTGCGCCATCACGCCGAACGGGTCGGCGAGCTGCTTGCCGCCTGGTCAGGCCCGGGCTGGCCGGATCCGTCGACCGAAGCCACCTACCGGGCTGCCATGTGCCTGCCGGAAGTCGCGCACTCCGCGCTTGAGTACCACCGCTGGCTGCTCAGGTCGCGGCTGCGGCCAGACGGCATGCGCTATGCCAAGGCCATGCGCAGCCCGGTCCAGGCGCCCACGCTGCAGATCCACGGCTCGCTTGACCCCTGCATCCGCCCTCGCACCGCCCGAGGGGCCGGAAACTTCGTCGACGCGCCGTATCGATGGCGGCTGATCGATGGTGCCGGCCATTTCCCGCACGAGGAGGCGCCGGACCGGTTCGACCTGGAACTCCGTTCCTGGCTAGCCGATCCAGAACCGGAACGATGACGCTGCCAGGCATCGACGGCAAGAAGACACCGGCCAGGGACCGGGACGCTACCGGGCGGCCTAAGAACTCGCGACCGAGGGACGGGCTCGGCCGGCCACTCGACCGAGAGGCAGCAGGCGAGCCGACCTTCGGCGACGACTTTCACCCTGCGCCCGGCGAGGCCCTGCCGCTGGCGCAACGACTGATCGACGACGGCCGTCCGTTCCATGCCCACGAAGTACTCGAGGCCGCCTGGAAGACGGCACCGGAGGCCGAACGCCAGGTCTGGAAGGGTCTGGCCCAACTGGCCGTCGGCCTGACCCACGCCCGGCGCGGGAACGCACCAGGCGCAACGGCCCTGCTCAGGCGAGGCGCTCTGGCCGTCGCTGACTACAACGGCGTGCTGCCGGCCGGCCTGGACGCAACTTCCGTCGTGCGGTCGGCCAGAAGTCTCGCCGACCGCATCGAGCTAACCGGCCTGACCTCAGTCTCCGAAGACGACCTCTGCCTGCCCCTCATCCCCCGCCCCAGCACAACGTGAGTCGACATCAAAGTCTTTTCTAGGAAGAAAGATTTGCGCGGGTTCGCTTCCCACCATCCAGAGGCCGGTCCAGCGTCGGCCGCTGAAGAGTCGACCGCTCCCAGTCCGCCCCAGTCCGGGAGCCGGCAATGAGCCGTTTGACCGATCCCCGCGCTCCGCTGCGCGGTGGTCAACAATGTCGCCGGGCCGAGGGTCTACGACGTGCACGGGTCAGCAATGTCGTGAACGCGCGAGGTCTGCAGCATTGTCGGCCCGTACGCGTTGCTGGAGGTGCGCGCGCGAGTCAACAATGTCGTCCGGCCACCGGGCCGAGTCTGACCCGCCGCCCGCGCAACCAGTCCCTACTGGCACTGCCCGGTAGACGTGCCGGCCGTGCGGGTCAGACCGGCCCGGATATCTCCGTCGATCTCAGTCGAAGTCAGCGCGTACCCGGTGTCCTTCACCGACACCGCGGCCGCGAACACCATCCCGAAGACCTGCCCCCTGGTCCCTATCAGCGGCCCGCCAGAGTTTCCTGGCAGCACCACCGCCCGAATCGGATAAATATCCCGGATCACCCGAGTCCGGTCATAAATATCGGGCCCGTTAGCCAACTCGGCCCGCCCGACCCGAGCCGGCACCGCAGTAAACGGGTGATCAAGCGGATACCCGGCAACGATGGCCTTGGCGCCGAACTCAGCCGATGAAGCGAGGTGCAGCCTGGGCAGGTTGAGCCCGGGCACGTAGAGCACGGCCACATCGCGCTTCGGATCAAAGAGGACCACCCGCGCCGGGAACGGCGTGCCCGACCGGGTGAAGACCTGCGGCCCGTCGGTGATTCCGGCGACCACATGAGCGTTGGTCACAACCCGGTCGGCGCCGATGACGAACCCGGACCCCTCGATCCGCCGGGAACACGACGGCGCCAGCCCCTCAACCTTGACGATGCTGTTGGCGTCCCTGACCAGCCCCGGCGAGTGCAGCACCGCCTCATCCGGCTTGGGCACGTTCAGCGCGGTCTCGGCACCGAGCGCGCCGAACACCTGAACGTAGGGTTGGGTCGACAGCAACCGTCGCAACGCGGAGAACTCCGGCCTGGCATCCTGCGGTATCAACCGGTCCACGCCCTTGAGCAGCGCCGAGTTGTTCACCTGGTAGGCGATGCCGGGAAATGGCGGCGCGTAGGCCACCAGCGACCCGATCAGCCAGGCCAGCAGCAGGATCGCCACGACATTGACGACCGAGCCGCCGAGCGAGTCGAGCACCGTCGACGGGCGCCGCCTGACCCTGGCCCGCAGCGCGACCCCGATCGCCGACGTGATCAGCATGCCGATCACGGCCGCCGCGAACACGATGACGATCGCGAGCACAGCTTCCAGGTTCTGGCGCTTGGTCACCGCCATCGCCACGTCGGGCGCGATAAGGACGCCGAGCACCGTGCCGCCGGCGAACCCGGTGAAGCTCAGCACGCCGATAATGAAGCCCTGCCGGTAACCGGCAATCGCGAAGGCAGCGGCCAGCGCGATCAGCACAAGGTCGAGCAAGTCACCGGACACAGAAGCAAAGGTATCTTCAGCTGGCTCGGCCTGGGCTATCGATCGGGCCGCGCTATAGATCAGGCCGCGTTATCGATCAGGCCGGGCTGTCGATTCAGCTGGCTTGCGCCGGACGATTCAGCTGGCTTGCGCCGGGCGACTCAGCTAGCTTGCGCCGGGCTGTCGATGCCGGTGAGCGCCAGCTCGACCACGTTGGCGGTGTCCCACGGCCGCTCCCAGCCGCCGAGCGCCAGCAGCTGGCTGATCACGAACGCGGTGAACCCCCAGATCAGCATCGGCCCCGCCCGAAAGGCCAGTCCACTGCCGCCGTTCGGATACCGGATCATCAGCCGATGCGCCGGATCGGCCAGCTCAGTGACCGGCACCCGGGCCACCGACGCGACCTCGGCCGGATCCCCGGGCGCGACCGCGGCCGGCACCCGCCACCAGGCGATGACCGGCGACACCTGGTATCCGGTCCGCGGGATGAACAGGTCAGCCAGCACCCGGACGACATCCACGCCGGCCGGCTCAACCCCGGCTTCCTCGGCGGCCTCACGGAGCGCCGCCGCGGCCGCCCCGTCATCGCCAGGATCGATCACGCCTCCAGGAAACGCTGGCTGACCCGCATGCCGTCGCAGCGACTTGCTCCGCTGCACCAGCAGCAGATCTGGCCCCTGCTCAGGATCTTCACCCAGGCCAAACAAGATCAGGATCGCCGACCGCCGACCGCCCCCAGGAGGCGGCCGCAGCTCGGCGGGCACCGTCATCTGGTCAGCGGCATCGGCCAGGTCCCGCAGCCAGCTCGGTGCGCCAGGCCCCGTCACGAGAACGGGCCGGACTTGACCAGCTTCGCGGCGACCGCCGGATCGGTCGGCCCTTCCCCGTAGGACGGGCAGAACGCCGCCACCGCACAGGCACCGCAGGCCGGCCGCCGGGAGTGGCAGACCCGCCGGCCGTGCCAGATCAGCCGGTGCGACAGCATCGTCCACTCCGAGCGCGGGATCATCGCGCCCACCTCGGTCTCGATCTTCACCGGGTCCTCGGACTCGGTCCAGCCGAACCGGTGCGCCAGCCGGCCGAAGTGCGTATCGACCGTGAT
Source organism: Streptosporangiaceae bacterium (assembly GCA_036501205.1). Classification (GTDB taxonomy): domain Bacteria; phylum Actinomycetota; class Actinomycetes; order Streptosporangiales; family Streptosporangiaceae; genus Chersky-822. The sequence continues at coordinate 12,196 of DASYAT010000210.1, forward strand.
CCCCGGAACGCCGAACGCATTGCCGAGCACGACGTTGGCGGTCTTCCGGCCCACCCCGGGCAACTTGACCAGCTCAGCGAGCTTGTTCGGAACCTCGCCGCCGTGCCGTTCGCACAGCGCCTGCCCAAGGCCGATGATGCTGTTGGTCTTGGCCCGGAAGAACCCGGTCGACATGATGATCTTCTCGACGTCGTCGCGGTCGGCGCTCGCGTAGTCCGCCGCCGAACGGTACCGGGCGAACAGCACCGGCGTGACCATGTTGACCCGCTTGTCGGTGCACTGGGCCGACAGGATCGTCGCGACCAGCAGCTCAAGCGGGCTGGTGAAGTCAAGCTCGCAGTGCGCGTCCGGGTACAACTCGGCCAGTTCTCGATTCATCCGCCGAGCGCGCCTGACCAGCGCGGTGTGCGAAGTTGGCGGTTTGAGCTTGGTGACCACGAGTCAAGCCTACGGTCAGCCGCCGACAACCTCAGCTGACAACGTCATCTGAGTGCACAGCGCAACTGTCGATCGAGAACTGCATCCCTTCTATGGAGAAAGCATGCGATGGTCTTGGCCCAGTCCCCCATAGCGGCTCAAACTCGGGGTTCACGTGTCGCCCGAGCACGACGGTCGCGATCGAACTGGCCCCGGCCCGCCGCAACGCCATCGCCGCCGACTGAGCACTCGCCCCGGTAGTCCACGTGTCGTCCAGGAGCAGGATCCGGCCCCCGGGCACCGGCCTGGCCGCAAACCGGTCAGGATCCAGCTCGCGCACCTGGTGATAGTCGGTCCTGGCGACCAGCTCGGCCCACCGGCAGCTCAGGTACGGCCCGATCAGCGTCCGCAGCGGATGCGTCCCCGGCCGGCCGCGCGCCGAAGGCACCACGGCCAGATGCGTAGGCGGCCAGGTCAGCCCAGCCTGCCGCCACCCGCACCGCCCGTGATCACGCAGGAACACAAGAACCAGAGCCAGCAGCAACTGGGCGGCCTCGTCAGCTCGCGCGGCCCAGTCAGCCGCACCTGCGTCCCAGGCCGAACTGGCGCCATCTAATACCTGAATCAACGGCCTCGAAATGGATTTGTATTGCCACAGGCGCTTTGCGTGCGGGCCGCCTTTGGCGGCAAAAGCGATCGGCATCACTAGGTCGGCGAGACCATCCCCGCCACACTGACCCTGCAGGTCACACTGGAAACAGTGGACGCTGCCGCGACCGGCCGGGCCGCGACACACCGCGCACAATCCCGGCATACCAGGCATCGGTGCCTGCAGCTCCGGAGCCTGAGCGAGCACCAACCGTTGCATTTCGCCCCAGCCGTTGCCGGATGGACGGCTGCCAAGATGTCGGCCAGGTAACCAGTTTCCTGTGACTTCGTTAACCACGACTGCCACGTTAGGTAAAGCCTCCGACATTTTGCCGGGATTTCACCGCGCGGCCCCGAGCAGACCTCGGTGGGCGATAGGCTGCGACGGCACAGCTTCGACGGTCCGGTAGGCTCAGGCGGGACGGCATCGGGGTCCCCACGGCCTGGTTTGGGCGCCTGTCCTACGGGCACCGCCGCTATCAGTGGATCCGGCCGGAGCACGGCTAGCTGTTCCAGCCGAAACTATTGAGCTGTTCCAGCCGTAACTATAGTGATAAGGGCGCTGCGGCCCTCCGAGCACAAGCCAGTCAGGATCGGGACGACCGTACATGCGAATGCCTCAGCGAGCGAGCGGACCTGCCGCGTCGTCAGCATCTGATCCCAACGCGGATGATGCTGCCACCGGCGATGGCGCCCTCCCTCCGGTGCGCGATCTACCAGCCGACGACGGCGCCTCTCACCAGAGCAACGGTAAGGCCAGCCAGAACGGCACCAGCGGCCAACACGCCGTCGCCGAACAGAACGGTTCTGCTGCCAAGAACGGGTCCGCCTCCCACAACAGCGCAGTCGCCCAGAACACGGGCGCTCAGAACACGGGCAACCAGAACGGTGCCACTCCGGTCACTGCGACGGCCCCGGCGACGACCACCAGTTCGGGCACCGAAGCCGACCAGAGCGAGGCTGCCGACACCACCGAGACCGTTAAGGACGAGTCGGCGGGCGAGGCTAAGCAGGCGGCCGCGACTCCGCCGGCTAGCAAGCTGAGCGTGACCGCCATCCTCACCAGGGCCGAAGTCTCGATCCGCCACCACTGGATCGCCTCGATCCTGCTCGTGCTCGGCCTGGTCATGCGGTTCCTGACCCAGGCGGCCTACCAGCCCGCGATCGTCTACATCGACACGCTCAAGTACCTGTACGACGCCTGGCCAGGTTCCGACCCGGTCGGCTACAAGGTTCCGCTGAAGATGATCCTCGCGGTCGGCGGCAACCTGAGCACGGTCGAATTCGTGCAGCACCTGATCGGGATCGCGATGGCGGTCACTATCTACGCGGTGCTGTACCGGCGGGGCGTACCTCGCTGGCTCGCCGCGGTCGCGATGGCGCCGGTGCTCTTCGACGCCTACCAGCTGCAGGCCGAAGCGATGATCATGCCAGACATCTGGTTCGAGGCCGCGATTCTCGCCGGTGTCGCCCTGCTGCTGTGGAAGCAACGGCCGACGCTGTGGCTGCTGATCTGCGGGGCCGGCCTGCTCGGCGCATCGACCGGAGTCAGGCAGATCGGCGAGGTCACGATCATTCCGGCAGTGATCTACGCGGTTGTGCTCGGCGGCGGATTCAAGAAGATGGCGATCAACGTCGCGGCCGTGGTCTGCGCGTTCGGCCTGGCAATCCTGCTCTACATGGGCGCCGCGTTCGAGCTGACGCACCACTTCCGCATCTCCTACTCCTCGAGCAGCCTCACGTTCGGCCGGACCGCGCAGGTCGTTGACTGCGCGACGCTTCACGTGCCGGGGCCGGTCAAGCTGCTGTGCCCGACCAAGTGGGAGCAGGCCCAGGGTCCCGACTGGCTCGAGCACTCGAGCAAGGGCCCGCTGCGCAGCTTGGCGGACAAGCTCCCGACGACCTCCTCGCAGTCCGACCGGGCGGTGCTGGTCTCTGAGTTCAACCACGCGGTGGAGAAGCAGCAGCCGCTGCGCATCGCCGGTGCCGTGCTGCGGGACGGGGTCAAGCTGTTCGCGCTGACCAGGGACACCAGCCCGGGCGACACCCCGCTCTGGCGGTGGCAGTTCCACGGCTACTTCCCGACCTTCGGCAAGTACGTCTTCATCCAGAACGACGCGCTGTACGTCACGCTGCCGCAGACGGCGCCGAGGCGGCTCAGTTCTGGCTACGGCGTCGACGGCCCGCCGCAGGTCGACGTCCCGGTGGCCAGGTTCCTGCGCAGCTACCAGGTGAACGGCGGCTACACACCAGGTCCGCTGCTCGGACTGTGCGTGATCACCGCCCTGATCGGATCGCTCTTGCTGGTATTCCGGCGCCGGATCACTGACCAGATCCGGACGCTCAGCCTAGGCGCCCTGTGCTTCTTCGCGACCGCGGTCTTCGTGATCGGCATGTCGGACGCGTTCGAGTTCAGCTGGCGCTACCAGCTGCCGGCACTGGTCACCTTGCCGCCAGCCGGAGCGTTCGGCCTCGCCGCCATCATCATGATGGTGCGCAAGCGCCGCCAGGCCGCTAGCAGCGAGCCGGCGTCAGAACGAGCACCGGAGCTTGCCGCCCCAGCCCAGTGATCAAAGCACCACTGCATCGCCAAGCCAGTGCCGTCCTACGACGGCACTGGCTTTTCACCGTCTTGCTCGTGGCCGGGCTCGTGCTCCGGGTGCTCGCCAGCGTCGCCTACCGTCCGGCGCTGATCTACATCGACACGATGAAGTACCTGTACAACGCCTATCCGGGCGCCGACCCGGTCGGCTATAAGGTGCCGCTCAAGCTGATCCTGACCGTCGGTAACCTCGAAACGGTCGCCGCGATCCAGCATCTGCTGGGCCTGCTGATCGCGGTCACGATCTACCTGATGCTGGTCCGCCTGCGAGTCCCGCCCTGGCTGGCCACGCTCGCCGCCGCCCCGGTGCTGCTCGACGCTTACCAGCTCCAGATCGAGCAGACGATCATGCCGGACCTGTGGTTCGAGGCCCTGATCGTCGCCGCGATCGCGGTCCTGCTGGTGACACAGCCCGCCGGCAGCACGCGCTGGAAGATCCTGCGCAATGTGCTGATCGCCGGCCTGCTACTCGGCCTGTCGGCCACCTTCCGCCAGGTCGGCGAGGTACTCATCCTGCCCGTGCTCGCCTACCTGGTGATCGCAGGCGGCGGCTGGCGGGCGATCCTCACCAGGTCGGTAGCGTTCTCGGCGGCGTTCGCGGTGCCGATTCTGGCCTACATGACTGGCTCGTACTACATCACCGGACACTTCTGGCTCGACAGCACCACATTGAGCGTCTCGACCTACGGCCGGATGGCGACCGCCGCCGACTGCGCGACCCTTAGGATCCCGGCCTACGAGCGCCCGTTGTGCCCGAATTCCCGGCAGCGCGGCTACGGCCTCGACTGGCTCGATCACGACGCGGCCTCACCTCTGAAGATGTACGTGGCTCCGCACGGCCTGAACCGGTACGCGGTGATCGCCAGCTTCAACCACCAGGTCGCCGAACAGCAGCCGATCCGGGTAGCGGCCGCCATCGCCGGAGATGCGGCCAAGTTGTTCGCGATCGACCACACGTCGAGTCAGACCGGAACGCCGATCTCCCGCTGGCAGTTCCAGACCTTCTATCCCACCTACCCGAACTGGGTAGCGCTGAGCAAGTCGGGCACGATCGTGTTCGGCTTGCGGCTAACCCCGGCTGGCGGCCCGCTGATCAGGCACCCGCTCGACCCCGGCTACGGCGGCCGAGCCTCGGTAAGCCGGCCGATCGCGGGGTTCCTGCGCACCTACCAACTGGACGGCGGCTACACCCCTGGCCCAGCTCTGGCCGTGCTCACGCTGGCCGGCCTGATCGGCTCGATCGCGGCCGTCATCACTCGACTTGGTTGGCTGACAGCCGCACTGCGCCGCCGGGCAACCACGCGCGCCCCGCAACTGGTCCAGCTCAGCCTGGCCTGCCTGCTGTTCTTCGGCTGCGGCGCGGCCGTGCTTGCGATGTCGGACGCGTTCCAGTTCTCCTGGCGCTATCAGCTGCCCGCGCTAGTCACGCTGCCACCCGCCGGGATACTCGGTGTCGCGGCCATCGCAACCGCCCTGCCCGGCCGGCGCCAGAGCGCTGATGACGAGCAGAATGACAGCCAGCCCCAAGTCCCGAGCCCGGCCGTGTGAGCACCCCGATGCTGGTCAAGTTGCGCAGGCAAGCACCGGCAGTGCGCGAGAACTGGCTCGCCGCCGCCCTCTTCACCGCCGGACTGGCCCTGCGAGTGCTGGCCATCGTGAGCTACCGGCCGGTGCTGTTTTACATCGACACGATCAGGTACCTGTACGACTCAGGCGGCAACGACCCGGTCGGCTACCGCCTGCCGCTGCGCGCGATCCTGGCGATCGGCAACTTCGACCTGCTCGCGATCATCCAGCACCTGCTCGGACTCACGATGGCGGCCACGATCTACCTGGTGCTGGTCCGCCGGGGCACGCACCGCTGGCTCGCCGCCCTCGCGATCGCCCCGGTCCTGCTCGATGCGTACCAGTTGCAGATGGAGCAACTGGTGCTGCCCGACGTCTGGTTCGAGGCACTCCTAGTCGCGGGCATCGCCGTCCTGCTGGCCGGCACGCCCACGGCTCGCCCGCCAGCGCTCAAAGCCGTGATCGCGGGCGGGCTGATCCTGGGCGTATCGGCGACGTTCCGCCAGGTGGGCGAAATCCTGATCCTGCCCGCGCTGGCCTATCTGCTCGCCGTCAGCGGCGGCTGGCGGACGCTGCTGACCCGCGCCGCCGCGTTGCTGGTCGCGTTCATCGTGCCGATCCTGGCCTACATGACCGGGTCGTACCTGCTGGTGGGCCACTTCTACTTGTCGCACTCCGGGGTGACCACGACCTACGGCCGGGCGGCCGCAGCCGCCGACTGCGCCACCCTCAACCTGCCGCCCGTCGAGCGCGGCCTCTGCCCGACCCGAGCCCAGCAAGCACTCGGCCCCGACTGGCTCGAACACGACCCGCGATCCCCGATCAAGCGCTACTACACCGGCCCGCTAAGCGCCCGCGCCTCGAGCCTGGTCTCCCGCTTCAACAACGCCGTGCTCAGCCAGCAGCCCACCCGGGTACTGGCCAGCTACCTGGCCGACGTGGGCAAGGTGTTCGCGCTGAGCAAGGTAACCCTCCCCGGCATCACCCCGGTCTCACGCTGGCAATTCCAGACCCGCTACCCCTACCTTTCCCCGCACGCCACCCCAGCCCAGGTCCAGCGCGCGACCGCCAGATTTGGCGGCGGCAAGCCCGCCATCTGGCGCCCAGGCGCCACGGCACTGCGCCGCTACCAACTTGACGGCGGCTACACCCCAGGCCCGCTACTGGCGTTCTGCGCCCTGGCAGGCCTAGCCGGCTCCGCCGCCGCCCTAACCGCCCGCTACCGCGACCTCCGCCCCCGTCAAAAGGCAGGCCACAGCCAACCAGCCGCACGGATCGAAGCCGTCGTCGCCGACCCAGCCGCCGAACTCCGGCCGGCCCCCACGACCACCCCAAGCAACGCCGACCGCGCCAACCAGAGTTCCGCCAACGACGGAGCGACCAACCCAGCCCAACCTGGCCCGAGCAGTCCCCAGCCACCCACCAGCCCCGGCTGGGCGACCAGCCCGCCCGCCAACCCAGCCCGGCCCGACACAACCGACCCCCACTCCACCAACGCCAGCCCAAGCGGCGCCGACCACACTCCCAGCCCCGCCAACCCAGCCGGGGCCGACGCAACCAACCTCCACCCCACCAACACCAGCCCGAGCAGCGCTGATCACAGTTCCAACGGCG
>DASYAT010000211.1:0-3167 GCA_036501205.1 Streptosporangiaceae bacterium
CTTGGCTCAGCAGGGATGCACGATCAATCTAGCGTCCGACAATTGAGGAGCTGACCGTGGAAGGTGTCTCCGTCCCAGTTGCCGGTCCATCAGTCATCTTCCCGCGCGGATACCTCTGGCTCGTGCCAATCTGGTTCGCGGCCGCGGCCGGCTGGCTCTATCTGACCAAGTGGCCGCTATGGTTTCGGGCCGATGCCGCCGCCGCGCTTTTGCTAGCGCTGATCGTCCTCGTAACGGCGATCAACAGCCTGACCTTCCGCGCGTTCTCGGCCGATCGGGCCGGAGTTCGGCTCGGCCTGCATCCCGGCAGCAAGCGACGCGGGCGGCGGCGCCGGGCCGCCAAGCAGTTGCCCTGGCAGCAGATCGAGCGGATCAGGATCGCCAAGCGTCCGCGCGGCGTCCGGCTCGAGATCATCCTCGGCCCTGAGGCGAGCCTGCCGCTGCGCGGTCACCCCGTCAGCGCGGCGGTCAGCTGCATCAACCGGCTCCTGCTGCTGGTGATCCCGTTCTACTACCTCGCCAGGCCAACGGGGCTGACCAGCCCGCTGGACGGCCCGCCTCGGTACCGCGTCAAACTGCGGGATACCACGGTCGACGAGCTCAAGCACGCGCTGCGTCAGCTCGCTCCGCCGGAAGTGGCTATCGCCGTGTTGGTCCGCCGACGCCGGTCCGTATTATCGGCGCAAGCGGCTAGCTGACTTCAGCTCACTGCGGGGTTAGCCAGGGGATGACCGTGCTCTGGGTGGGCGGCCCAAACCACGGGCCATGCGTTATGCATAAGAAAGAGGCGAAAACCTGATGGCACATGAGGTTACGGGCGTTATCGCCCGCGGCAAGGGCGCTCCGGTCGAGCTGACCACCATCGTCGTGCCGGATCCCGGGCCTGGCGAGGCGCTAGTCAACGTCCAGGCGTGCGGGGTGTGCCACACCGACCTGCATTACCGCGAGGGCGGGATCGGCGAGGACTTCCCTTACCTGCTCGGGCACGAGGCCGCTGGGGTCGTCGAGTCGGTCGGCGAGGGCGTTACCGGGCTTGAGGCCGGCGACTTCGTGATCCTGAACTGGCGGGCGGTCTGCGGACAGTGCCGCGCGTGCCGGCGCGGGCGCCCCTGGTACTGCTTCGCCACGCACAACGCCACCCAGAAGATGACTCTCACCGACGGCACCGTGCTGTCGCCCGCGCTCGGCATCGGGGCGTTCGCGGCCAAGACGCTGGTCGCCGCCGGGCAGTGCACCAAGGTCAGCGCTCAGGTCAAGCCCGAGGTCGCCGGGCTGCTCGGCTGCGGCGTGATGGCCGGTCTCGGCGCCGCGCTGAACACCGGTCAGGTCGGCCGGGGCGACTCGGTCGCCGTGATCGGCTGCGGCGGCGTCGGCTGCGCCGCGATCGTCGGCGCCCGGCTGGCCGGAGCCCGCAAGATCATCGGCGTCGACATCGATGACCGCAAGCTGGCCTGGGCCCGCGAGCTCGGCGCGACGGACACGGTGAACTCCAAGACCACCGACCCGGTCGAAGCCATCCAGGCGCTGACCGAGGGCAACGGCGCCGACGTGGTGATCGAGGCGGTGGGGCGGCCTGAGACGTACAAGCAGGCGTTCTACGCCCGGGACCTGGCCGGCACCGTGGTGCTGGTCGGGGTGCCGACGCCGGACATGAAACTCGAACTGCCGCTGCTCGACGTGTTCGGCCGGGGCGGCTCGCAAAAATCGTCCTGGTACGGCGACTGCCTGCCCGATCGAGACTTCCCGATGCTGATTGACCTGCACCAGCAGGGCCGGCTCCCGCTGGATAAGTTCGTCTCGGAGACGATCGGGATCGACGGCGTCGAAGAGGCGTTCGCCAAGATGGGACGGGGCGAGGTGCTCCGCAGCGTAGTCGTTTTCTAGGAAGAAAGATTTGCGCGGGATTTGAACGAGGTCGCTGAAAGCCAGTCACCCACGGGGAACTCAGGGGTCTGCTCGGTTCGTGCTGTCGCCCGGATCGCCATGTGGTCCGGGCCCAGGACGCTGTCGACCGCCCTCATGCGCTCGTTCGGGAACCGGTCAGACACCGTGGTGGTCGACGAGCCGTTGTACGGCTACTACCTGGCCGCAACCGGCATCGATCATCCCGGTGCAGACGAGATCATTCAGTCGATGTCGACCGACTGGGCCGACGTGGTGCGGCAGCTCACGGGCGCCACCAGACTGCCGCCGGGCAAGACCGTGTACTACCAGAAGCACATGGCTCATCATTTGCTCGACGAGATCGACACCGAGGCACTGGACGGCCTGCGGCACGCGTACCTGATCCGCGACCCCCGGCGCCTGCTCGCCTCCTACGCCAAGGTCAGGGACACCCCGACGCTGGCCGACCTGGGACTGGCCCAGCAGGTGGCGATCTTCCGGCGATTCGGCGGGCCGGTCATCGACGCCGCCGACATCAGTGCGCGAGCCGGACGCGCGCTTCCCGCTCTGTGCTCGGCCCTGGGAATTCCCTTTGATGAGGCGATGCTCGCCTGGCCCGCCGGACCACGGGAGACCGACGGCGTCTGGGCGAAGCACTGGTACGCCAGCGTATGGTCCTCGACCGGCTTCGACCCCGCCCGGACAGCTAACTCGCCGACGGGGCCGGTCCAGCTGCCCCCAGAACTAGAGCCCCTCGCGGCCCAATGCCAAGCCTATTACGACGAAATGGCCGAGCATCGCTTGACATTCTGAATTAACAACCGCCGCCAAAACGGGCGTTTCCTGGTTACCGGCGTACCGCTTGCGATCGCATTGATACATTGCCTGCTGGCAGATTCGCGGCTGCGAATCTGAGCTTTTGCCTGCTCTGATCCGGACGGGGAATTCCGGATAGTTCTACTGTCACAACACAGGGGGCGTGGCTTAATGCAGATCCAATTCTCGAAACCGGCGGCGCGCGTCGTAGCGGTAGCGGCCGCGGCGGCGGCGGGCCTTCTCGGGTTCGCCCCGGCGATGGCGGCGCCGGCCGACTCGGTCATCCCGGTGCCGTGCAGCGTCGTCGCCCTGGTCGCGGCGATCAACACGGCACCGTCCGGCTCGGTGCTGGTGCTCGCATCGCAGTGCACCTACACGCTGGACGAGCCGCTGCCGACGATCAACGACACGCTGATCTTCGAGGGCAGCCTGACCACGACGATCGCGCGCAGCGACGCGGAGGAGAC
>DASYAT010000212.1:0-1960 GCA_036501205.1 Streptosporangiaceae bacterium
CGCGGTTCGCTTCGCGAACCGCGCCGGCCCGGTTTGGCTGACAACACGACAGCTGCGGCAAACTTCAGAGCGACACCCCGCCGGTCGTTAGCATGGCGGCATGATTACCGGCGTTCATGCGATTATCTTCTCCCCCGAGGCCGAGAAGGTCCGCAGCTTCTTCGGGGACACGCTTGGCCTGGGGTCGGTCGACGCTGGCGGTGGCTGGCCTATTTACGCATTGCCGCCGGCCGAGCTTGCCATTCATCCGTCCGACGACAGCGGCCGGCACCAGCTCTACCTCAGGTGCGACGACATCACCGCCACCCTGGCCGACCTGTCCGCACGCGGAGTCGAGGTCAGCCAGGAACCCGCCGATCAAGGCTGGGGCATCCTGGCCTCAATCCGCCTGCCCGACGGCACCGAACTGTCCATCTACGAGCCCAGGCACCCGTCACCCCAGCAGCAGTGAGCGTTGGTGTTTCCAGGCCAATCTAAGGATGGCGGCACCGGCGGCCTGCATTGGTTCGCGGGTTGAGAACCTGTGCACTGAGGATTCGGTGAAGGCGAAGCCGGTGGTGGCGGTGTCGTTGATGATGCGGCCTTCGGAATTGACCGCGACCAGGTTGGCGAAGACCTCGTCGAACAGGTCGGCGTCGATCACCGCGACGGTGAGCATGTCGGTCGTCATGGTCAGCGGGTCTACGCCCAGGCCGAGGATCCAGACGCGCAGGGTGCCGGTGTGCCTGGCTTCGGTCAGCCGCTGGTAGAACGGCCACTGGTGATATCGGACCGGGGAGCCGAAGCTTGCGTAATCCTCGGACGCGCCGAGTAGCTCTTCGCTGAGTTCGCGGGCGATGCTGTGCCAAAGATTGAGGTCACGGCCGATCGAGTCTGGGTTATCGTCGGCGGGCTGGAAGATGCCCACTGGCATCACCTGGTACAGACCGCCGGCATTGGTGACCTTGGCCGGGTCGCGCCAGTGCAGCAGGAATGAGGCCTGGCCAGGACCGGAGCGCCGCAAGGTCAGCGTCGTGACGGCCAGGCTGGCGGGACGACGGGGCAGGTCACACGGGTCGCCGATCGCGGCGCGCAGCGGGAGCCGGTCTAGCACGGGCGACTGGCGCGCACGAGTTGTGGCAGCGAACTCGTGGGCGAGCGCTTCGCCGACGCTGACCGAGTCGAAGTACTGACCGGCGGTCAGGTCCAGCCGGTGCTGGCCGGTCAGGTCGGCGGCGAGCAGCCGGTAGAGCGGCCGGTTCTCGAACAGGGCGGGCCGGTCGAGCGCGGCGATCGCCTCGGCGTAGGTCGCAAAGGGCTCGCCGCCGTCGGTCGGCGGGCGGACCGCTGCGGCCTGGTCCCCTGATCCAGTGGTCGCTGGCGCGGCGGCCTGGTTGTGCCAGCGGAGTTGGGCGGCGCCAAGCTCGACTGGTTCGGCGGGTAGCCATTCTGGGCGGCAGAGCAGCCTGGTGCCCTCGACCTTGGGTGTGTCCTGATACAGGTCAGCGGCGGCCACGGCGAGTTCGTGGCGGCTGGCCTTCATCCAGGATCGGACCGCGCGCCACTGCTCTTGGCCGGTCGTTCCGTCAGTCACTGGCGACATGATGCCACCGCTGTGAGCTTCGGTCACTGAGGGATGAAGGTGGCGATAGGCTACCCATATGGCTGGCGAAATTCGCGAAGTGGTCATCGGAGACAATGGCGAGGCGAATGTGCCTCCCGGGCTCGACGTGACCGTGCCGCACCCGGCGCGGGTCTACAACTATCTGCTCGGCGGGAAAGACAACTACGCGGCGGACCGCAAGGCGGCCGAGAGTTTCCTCGCGGGCGGCGCGAAGATACTCGTGGGCGTCCGCTCTAACCGGGCGTTCCTCGGCCGGGCGGTCCGGTTCCTGGCGCAGGAGTGCGGCATCCGGCAGTTCCTGGACATCGGCACCGGCCTGCCGTCGGCCGATAACACCCACGAGGTCGCTCAGGCGGT
>DASYAT010000213.1:0-24953 GCA_036501205.1 Streptosporangiaceae bacterium
TACCCGGCCGCCGGTCCGGTGTGCGAGAACCGCGCCGCCGTACTGACGGCCACGATCGACCTCCGGCTGGCCAGGGACAAGCGGATCAGTGAGCTGAACGACCTGTTCACCGACCGGCGGCCCGACCTGTACGCGCGCGGCTATGGGACAACGCGGTGCTTCCTGCGGGGGGAGCACCCCGCGCCTTCGGCCACTGCGGTGCTGCCCGCGGCGGGACGACCCCCGCACCCCCCGCGCCCTCGGCCACTGCGGTTAGCCGACCGTGACCGCCGCCGATTCCGGGTCGTCCGGCCGGATGTCGTGGCCGTCCCAGGTGAATCTGGCGGTCGTGACGGCGTCGTCGCCGTCGGTGCCGGTGATCAGCGCGTGAATGCCGATGCCGCCGAGTTCGGCGTAGGTGCACCACTCGTGGTCTGAGGTCAGCATCAGGTCCAGATCCAGGGCGGCGAGCAGCGCGAACACCTGGCCGCGGTTGCTGGTGTCCACGCCGACGAACACCTCATCGAGCAGGATGAGGCGCGGCGCCTGCGGCACGGTCTGGTAGTGCGCGGCCACGGCGGCGAACAGCGGCAGGTGCAACGCGATCGCCTTCTCGCCCCCGGACAGCGCGCCGTGCAGCTTCTTGGTGAGCAACTGCCAGCCGGTGCCGTTGGACCGGTCGATCTTGACGTCGAAGCGATGCCAGGCGGTGTAGTCGAAGACCTGCTCAAGCTGCTGTTCCCAGCTGGCGGCCGTGTTGTCGGCCTTGGCCTGCTCGATCCGCTCGCGGAAGAAGACATGCAGGGCGTCCCGGTCCGCTTCGGTGAGCCTGACCGGGTTCTTGAGCAGCAGGTCCCTGGCGGCCTTGGTGCCAGGCGGAAGGTCGGGCGCGACCTGCCAGACCAGCCGTACCGCCAGCTTGGAGGCGGTGCGCACGCGTTCCAGCCGGGCGTTCATCCGGTCAACGAGGTCATTGGCCTGCCGGATTCGATCGGCGAGGTGCCGCCGGGTGTCGCCGGTCAGCGTCCGGTCGAACAGCTCGTGCTCACGTTCGGTGATCTCCAGGCGGCTTCGGTCGGCGTCTTCCTTGAGCCGGCTCAGCAGTTCGGCCGCGCCGACTCTGACTCCCTCGATGACCGCGGTGAATACCTGGACATCGCCGTCCGCTTCGAGATTCAGGTCGGCTCTGGCGCTGAGCTTCCCGGCGGCTGTGTGGAACGCCTCCGACACTCGGTGCAGTGCGTTTCCAAGGTCTGTGGCCTCGTAAGGGATGTTGGGCCAGGCGGACGCTATCTGACGGGCGGCATCGAGCGCCGCCCTGACTCCTTCGGAGGCAGCGAGCACGCTCTCCGCATCGGCGCGCGTCGACAACTGGCTGTCAGCCGCGAAGACGCCCGAGGCCAGGTACCGGAATCGAGCCGCCGCCGCGTCACGGTCGACGCCGGCCTTGTCGCGAGCGGCCGCATCCGAGACCCGGGCGCTTTCTAGCTGGCCGAGTCGCTCGCTCAGCTGGAGCAGATCTGCCTGAGTCGCCTCCAGCCCCTTGATTCGATCGGCGCGGTGCTTCCTGGTCGCGTCGAGCTTGGCCAGAACGTCCCGGTAGTCCGCGCCGACCGTGGATTCGACGGCGGCTAGCTTGGCCGCCAGCTGCTCGTGGCTGGCCTGCGCATCATCGGCCTCGGTTTCGCGCTGAGCGGCCACGGCGGCGGAGCGGCTGGCCCGGTCGAGCAAGGTGGCGAGCACCTGGCGCGCCGAGGCGAGGGCGCTGATCTCATCCAGCCAGTTCTCCGCTTGGTGCTGAAAGCGGCCGATCGCGGCGGACAGCGTGTCCAAGGCTCCGGCTTCGGTCGGCAGCCGATGCTCAGACGCGAGCGCGGTCAGCCGCCGCAGCTCAGCGGTGACGTCATCGGCCCTGGCCTTGACGGTCTCGATCGCGCGGCGGACGGCGGTGTCGGCTGCCGCCAGGTCGGAATCGGCCCGGGTCAGCGCCTGCGCCGCATCATTCAGGGCTCGATGACCAGGGCGGACCGCGCGCTCGCCCGCGACCGTGTCCCGTCGCACCCGCAGCGCCGCCAGGTCGGCGTCGATCCCGGCGATCGTCTGCTCGATCGCGTCGATCTCCCGCGTCAGCTCGCGCAGCCGCTCCTGCCGGGCGCGTTCCCTGGCGCTCGCGCCGATGTGGGCCGGGTAATCCTGATGCCAGGTCCCGTGAGCGTTGCCAAGGCGCCAGCTGCCGTCGGCCCCGATGCCGGCCGGATGAGCTCGGGGAAGCTGGTGGTCAAAGGCGATAGCCGACAGCAAGCGGTGCACGATCGCGGCCGGAACGGGCGAGTCGGGTTCTGGCACCAGGACTTCGGCCAGCGACCGGCCAGGGACGGGCGCGAGCATCGCCGGGTCCGCGAACGTGTCGTGGCCCTGGACCCGCCCGGCGGGCCCGACCCAGGCGTCCAGCAGCCCGGCGGCCGACAGCGCGGCCTCGATCGGGCCGCGGAGCTGCTCGGGCACATCGACGGCGAAGTCCACGATCCGCCAGAGCGGCGCGCCCGCCATCGCGGACCGGTCGGCCGTTCGGGTAACGGGCGGTTTCGGCGGCCGGTCGCGCTTGGACTTCAGCTCGTCGACCTCGCTCGTCAGCTCGGCTCGCTTGGCGGTCGCCGCGTCCCGCTGGCCGCCCGCGATCGTTTCCGCCTTGGTGATCTCGTCGGTTACCCGCGCAGCGATCTGATCGATGAGCGCGAGCAGTTCCGGCTCGGATTCGGCCAGGCCGATCACGGCGTCCGGCTCGTCGAAGCTGAGTTCACGGCAGTCGGTCATCCACTGGGTCAGCTGGGCGGCCAGCTCGTCGAGTGCGGCCGCGTAGGCGCCGACGGCTGACTCGCGGGTGTCGCGGGCCCGGCCGAACGCCGTCCGGCATACCTCCAGGCCCTCCTCCGCGTCCTGGCGGCGTGTCACCGCTCGATCGTGGTCGTCGAGCGCCTTGCGCACCGTCGCGATCTGGTCGTGCCGCGCCTGGACGGCCGCTCTGAGCAGCTGGCGGGCTTGAGTCTGCCCGGAGGCCGGCGTCTGGGCCAGCTCATCGTGCACCGAGGCCATCGCGGCCCTGACCGCCGAGTGCCTGGTCTCGCTCTCCAGCCCGCGCACGGTCTCTTCGCGCTGGCCGCAGCCGATCTGAGCCTCCTGCACCTCGGCCTGGTCGGCCTCGGACACCGATCGCTTCAGCCCCGCATCCGCCCGGAGGCTGACTGACCTCGTCCGCTCTTCAGCGACCCGGCGCCGCAAACCGTCGAGTTCCCGGCCCTGCTTGTAGGCCTCGCTTTCTGTCATCCCGTCGATCTGGGCGTCGCAGTTGGCGATCTCGCCGCGCAGCTCGCCGATGGCCTGCCGGGACGCGGTTCGCTGCGCGTCGACCCGCTCGTACTCCTCGGCTGAGGTCCGCGCGGTCCTGGTGAGCGTGTCCATCACCGAGGTCGCGGAGATCAGGGCGGCGCTGGCCGAGCGCAGCACCCGCCGGGAGTAGGTCCGCTGACGCTCGGCCAGCACCCGGGTGACCTCCACCTCGGCGTCCAGGGTCGCGAGCCGTTCTCGTTGCTGATCGAGTCGCTCGAAGCCTTCGGCGAGATCGGCGATCTCCTGGTGGCCGAGCGGCGGCAGCGCGCTCGACAACAGGCCCGACAGCAGGGCCGGGTCGAGTCGCTGCGAGAGCTTGGGCATCCGCAGCTGCAGCAGTGCGGTGATCAGCGCGTCGTAGCGCGGCTCGGAGAGCCCGGGAAAGAGCGCCTGCCGGACGGCGGTCCGGTAGTCGCCGGCGTTTCCGAAAACGATGCCGTGCTCGCCGATCGCCTCGGTGAGCAGGGCCTTGGTGAGCGGCTGACCGGCCTCGTTCACCAGGTGCAGGCCGCCGGGTTCGCCGACGCGCTGGCTCGTCACGAAATAGTCGGCGTGCACGGTGGTCGTGTGCGTGCTGGCCTGCAGCCGGCACCCGCAGGTGAACCAGCTTGGGTACGTCTCGCTGTGCTGGCCGAACTCCAGCCAGACATAACCCACCCGGGTGGTCGATGAGCTGCCCTCGCCCATCAGGTTCCAGTGCATAGTTCGCTCGCCGGTACCGAACGTGGAAAGCCGGGCGGCGCGCAGATTGGCGTCGAACAAGAACGGGAGCAGCAGTTCGAGCGCCTTGGACTTGCCGCTGCCGTTGGGCCCGCGCAGCAGTAGCCGGCCCTCGTGGAAGGCGAAGACCTCGTCGTAGTAGCGCCAGATGTTGACGATGCCGGCCCTGGACGGGGTCCAGCGTCCGCTGCGATGGACCTCCGGCGCTGAGTCCGGGCGAGCGAGCTGGGTTACCGTCATGCCTGGTTCTCCTCGTCCGGCCGGGCGGTCCTAGCCGCGCCGACCGCGTACCTGGCCGCGGCCGGGAGCGGGGTCACTACGTCGCCGTCCGTCCTGGCCAGGCCGAACTCGGCGAGCACCGCGACCGCGTCGGCCCTGAGCTTGGCCGGTCCCTCCGCATCGCGGTAACTCATCGCCCAGCGCGGGAACTTGGCCAGCAGTTCGGCGGCCTGGAAGTCAAGCTGCGCCTCGGTGGCCGGCGCGCCCCGCAGCTTGTCCAGCAGCAGCAGCGCGGCGACCTTGGCCGTGCTCGAATCGTCGGGAAACTTGCTGTCGGTCGCGATGGCGTCGGTGTCGATGAACATCAGCCCGTCGGACCTTTCTTCCAGCGTGAAGCCGCCCTGGTCGGCGGCGCGATGCAGCAGCTGGCGGCCGGTCGGGGAAGCCAGATAGGCGCGCTGATCGGCCGACAGCTCGTCGCGGTAGACCACCGGATCATCGGCCAGCCTGCGGAAGATCGAATGCCGGAGCCAGAGGTTCCGCTGCACGTCAGAGATCGGCACGGCATCGGACTGGTCATCGAGCGGCCGGCCGTACCTCCGCTCGTGGCTGACCACGGTGAGCAGCTCGTCCAGCCGCAGCGTGACCTCTTCTGGCGGCACGCCCAGTTGCGAGGGGCCGACCGGAGCGGCCATCAAGCGCAGCAGCAGCGTCGAGTTGACGTGATAGAGCACCTTCGCCTCAGCGGTGTCGACGAAGCTGTCCGTGGCGCCGTCGACGACTTCGAGCACGCCGTGAGCCTCAAACAGGCGGAGCACGTCGACGAAGGCCATCCGTTCCGAGCGGCCGGCCGAGTCGAACGGCGCGATCACCGGATCGGACGCGCTCGCCCGGCTGAGCCGGTCGGCCAGCAGGCCGATGGTGATCGCCGCCACCGACAGCAGTTCGGCCGCGGCGAGGCACAGCAGCACGTACCGGCGGCGGTCGAACGGGGCCCGGCTCGACCTGGCCCGGCGAGCGGGCCGGCTCGGATCGGCGCTGGTACCGACCTTGACCAGCCGGGCGTAGCCGAGCCTCGGCTCGACGAGCAGCGTCCAGCCGCAGTAGTAGTCGAACCATTGCCTGATCGGCTCGCGGCGGCGACGGACCAGGTCGAAGTGCTCGGGTGCGGCTCGCTCGCTGATCAGGGGGCTGGCTAGCAGCAGCCGGATGCCGCGGGCCGCTTCCTCGCGTTCGACGATCGCGAGCTGGTTGGACAGGTTACTCACGGCTGGCCTCCGCTGGCAGCCCTTCGGTGACCGGCTCCTGGTACATGGACCTCGATCTCGTAGTCCGGCCCGCGGAACGTGCCCAGCGGCGTGGTGAGCACCGCGGTCCGGCCCGGCGCGGCGTCCCGCAGCACGATCTCGATCCGGCCGTCCGAGGTAGCCGTTCGCCGTTTGCCAGACCGATCTGGGCTGGTGGTCAGAGCCCGGCCGAGCAGCTCGAGCAGTCGTTCGAACAGCACGTGATCGAGCGCGCCGAAGCTAGACAGCGCGATGCTGCCACCGCCGGTGTCGAGCAGGCTCCAGGCCGCCTGCAGCTCGGCCCGCTCGGCCCTGGCTCGTTCGGCGCGCTCGGCCTTGACCTTGGCGACGTCCCTGACTCTGGCGGTCCGGCTGAAACGCTCGACCCGGCCGGACGAGCGGAGCAGCGGCGACACCTCGACCGGCGGCGCCTGCTCCCAGGAGGACGAGGAACTGACGAGCTCGGGGTCCGGGTGGCCCAGGTGCGCGTGCCGGGCCGGGCTCAGGCCGAACATCACCGACCACAGCCGGTGCAGGTCGTCGGTGTCCCCCGCGACGGAGAACCAGCGGGCAAGTTCGCGGAAGTCGGCCGCCGCGCTGCTCATCCGGCGCCGGGACTCGGTGATGCGCTCGAGTGCCTGCAGCAACGTCAGGATCGCGCGGCGGGCGACGTCGTGCAGTTGACCGACCCGCGCGGGAGAGTCGTCTTCGGGCAGGAACCAGGCCCGCAGTCCGGCCCACCGGGCTCGTCGATGCTCAAGCCAGACCGGGCCCGGGTCACCGGACAGCTGCGGCAGCTCGGCGCCGGACAGTGCCCGCTTGTGCATGAGGCCGACGCCGTGTTCTTCGACCGCACCGATGCGCTCGGCGATGGCATGGGTTCGGTGGTCCAGGTTGGTCACGAACTCCTGCAGGTAAGCGACGGTCGACGCTTTGACGTCGTGGAACGTCGCGAGATCGGCACCATCGGCGCGCAGCAGCCGCTGCAGTTCGCCGATGAATTGCGTGGTGTTAGTCCGCAGCGCCTCGAGGTGCGACTCAAGCTCGGACAGGGTGCTGAAGATGCGGCGATCCGTCCCGGCGTCAAGCTCGAGTACCAGGTCACGTAGCCGGTCGCTGATGGCGTCCAGCACGGCGGTCTGCAGCGCGCCGGTGGACGCGAGCAACTGCATCGCGTGCGTGACGCCCGCGAACGCCGCCTCGCCGCGCTTAGTCAGCGAGTACTGCAGATTGCGGCGCTCGTATTCGCTCGCCGTGCGGTAGTTCTCAGAGTGATTCTGGATGACGTCGACGAGCTTCCAGTCCTGAAGCTGGCCCAGTGCGGCGACCAGATCGGCGTCATCGATTGCGTCAAGCCAGCCGACCGAACGCAAGCGCACTTTCACGTCGTCCAGGCCGAGCGCTGTTTCCAATCGCTCATTGGCGTAGGCGAAAGCATCCAGAATTACCACATAGAGATCGCTATGTTCGGCCGAGGTGAACCGAAACATCTCCGACGGCACCCGGAGCTGTTCCATCGACCCTCCCGACCTAACCGGCGGCTCGGCAACGATTCAACAACAGTAGGACGCCCATGTGACAGTTGGCCGGTGATCAGCTGGAGTTGACCGGCCTCAGGTGTCCAGGCAAAGAGCCCCCAGCAATCTTTCTGCCAATCGTTCTTCGGGAACAGTGACGCCAGCCTGAGTCAGGTGAGCGGCTAGGTCGGCGTCCCAGGGGGCCGGGGTGACACGTCCGACGGCTGGGCCTTCGGCGACCGCGTCCAGGTAATCCTGGCTGGTCATCCGCCACGGGATCGCGCCGGTCCGAGCCGCGATGTTGGCCGCGATGCGCAGTCCCTCGCCGTCGAAGTCGCCGTGGTAGTGCAGCGTGGCGCCGGCCGCCGCGAGCTTGCTGAGCAGGGCGATCGCGGCGCTGTTCGGCCAGCCGGCGGTCACCACGATCGGCGGGCAGCGGCGGCCGAACCTGGCCAGCGCCACCGCGAGCATCGACGGGTTCTCGAAGATCCAGACCTGCGCCGGGATGCCCTGATCGAGCGGACTGGCCCGCAACTGGCTGAGCGTCAACGCCGCGACGTGACCGCAGCCAGCGCAGGTGCGCAGGATCTGGCTCGCGATGTCGTCACCGGCCGGGGCGATGCCGGCCGCCAGCACGATGTTGGACAGCTCGTCGTCGGCGACTCCGGCCCGCTCCCACAGCGCCCGGCGCTCCTGGGCGTTGGCCGGCGGCGGCAGGTCGTAGATCAAGGCCAGCGCGCGCAGCACAAGCGCTGCCAGCCGGGTGTCGTCGTCGAGCGCATGGGTGTCCTTGAGCACCCGGTCGGCGAGTACTGGGAGCGGATCACCTGGAGCGGGAAGTTCGGCGAGGACGTTGAGTGCCTTGGCCAGCAGCTCCCGCGTCCTGGACACCGAACCGCCGATCACGCCGGACCGCTTGAGGTCGTGCGCCCAGGTCGCCAGCACCGGCTGGGCCTTGACCACTGGATGAGCGTCTAGCCAGCTCCAGAGCTCGGTGCGGTCGGCGTCGGCCCGGGCCCGGTCGGCCGCGCGGTCGGCGACCGGACCGATCAGCCGGGAGACGACCGCATGCGCATCGGCGCCGACCGAGTCCAAGAGCGCCCCATCGACCAGCGGCAACGACACCGTCGCATACTCCCCCGGCAACCGGGCCAGCCCGAGAAGATCCGCCAGCGCCGTCTGCTGAGCTAGGTCAAGCGGCCCGACCTTGACCCGGCTAACCGTCCGGCCCGACGAGAGCCGGTCATGGATCACCCGCCACAGCGGCGCGAGATCTTCTGGCAGGTTCTCGACGCAGCCAGTTACCACGGCGCCAGCGTAACGAACTCATGGGCAGAGACTTCATTCTCCGATGATCCCGGCAGGGTGAGATCCTCGACGATACGCCAGACCGCCGTAGACGGATTGGCATCGGGAGCTTGGTCCAGTCTCTTAGCCCGCTCGACTGCGATCATTACACCGTCCCGGAAATTGGCAAAATTCAACCGGCTGTTGTCCCACGTCGGAATATGCCGGCGCAAGGAACGCTCAACTTGGCTACAGTTGTTGAACCCCCCGCACTTATTGTTGACGTGAAGTAGCAGCCAGATCTCGAAGCATGGGTTAGAGAGAGCCAGTCCCACTTCTTTCCCAGCGGCCTCCAGCACCGCCGAAGCCACGTCGAACTCGTCGACATCGCAGACAGCCCAGACGGAGTCGTAGTCGTTCGAATCACGCAGAAAGGCCGCTTTAGCTGGAAGCGCGTTTGGGGCAACGCCCTCATACTTTACTCGCAGCGTGGCCGTAACCCACGGCTTCAAGCGCAGGCATTCAAAATAGTCAACTTCGGTACGCGAACCGTTCGTCACAACCAGAACTGTCCGCCGCTGCTCCCGCACACTGCTGGTTCGCGTCAGATCAGTTTCATATTGAATCCGGGCGTAAGGACGCCGGCTGCTAGCCTTGCGTCGACCTTTATTCGGCGACATAACCCTGCTCTCGCGAGACGAGGGCACTCCGGAAGAGCTCCATTGACAGCTCGGGGATGGCCCCATAGCTACCATTCAGATACCGACGAACCCGATTCTCTCCTTGGCGGCGCGGCTTGAACTCAGTCAACGGATAAAGATGCGAGGACCCGTCGCTCGCCTTCTCAACGAACCAGATTTCATCGCGCCTCAGCACCTCCTGGCCGTCTAGCATGCCGAGCAGTGTCGGGTCATGACTGGTGAAAATGAGCTGCGAGCCGTTGCGGTTAACGGTCTTGGACTGGAACAATCCGATGATCTTGGCCGTCAACAACGGGTGCAGGCTGGCGTCGATCTCATCGACCAGGAAGATGCCACCTTCATCTATGGCGGCCACCGCGCGTGCGGCTAGTTCAAGCAGTCGAATTGTGCCGGAGGATTCGTCCTCTATGTCGAGCCATACATTCTCCGCAGCACCGTAATGTGAGAACGACAGCTCAAGCTCGCTAACTTGATCGGGCTGCCGAAGCTCGACGTCACGCAATCCCACGTCGGCAGCACGCAACAAATCCGTAATTATCACGCGTTTACGCGGATCGCGGATCCAGCGTTTGGCGAGCGGCGCAAAGGGGGCGGATCGAGTAGCGGGCGGCCGGGCCAGACCTAGATAGAGCCAGGAGTAGACGCTATGCATCAGCTTATAAGTCTCATCGAACCCCTCGCTTGCCTCCCGGGAATCAAAGCGGCCAAATCGGGCCACTACCGAAAGTAGCAATGCGGTCGGAGCGACAATACCGGTTATCTCAGTTATACTCGATTGGCCAGACTCTTCACCGAACACGAAATCGTCGCTATGGCGTTGAAAGACAACACGACGACGGCGCTTCGGGTACGAATAGAGCCACTCTTCAAGAACGGCCGAATCATTCAGAATAAATCCGTAGGTATACCTGACACCCTGGAGGAGCAGATCCACGACAAAGCTTGATGGCTCTCCAGCAACTACAGGATCCAGCTTAAAGGACCGACGCTTGATGGCAAGTCGACTGAGTTCCAGGCCCGGTTCCACTTCCCTATCGGACCGGCCGACAAAGTTACACATATACGTAAATGCATCGATTAGATTTGATTTACCTGACGCATTCGGTCCGAAGATTGCGACAACCGGAACCGGTTCGACGAGCTGGTCTGACCCGGGGTAGTCAGAGTCATAGACCGGCAGCAGGTTGAGTTGCTGCTCAGCTTGAAACGATCGATAGTTAGCGAAGCGAAAACTCAGCAACATCGGCCCTACGCCCCTAGCTGGAGATCGGCCTCGTGGCCTCACTTGCGAGTAAATCACGCAGAACGCTGTTAGACCAGCTAGGGTCTAGCTTCAGAGCGGCAGCAGTCGTCGGCTCGCTATTATTCCGGCATGAGCAGTGGCGGTTTGGTGCCTGACGGGCTTGATTACAGCGTGACGGCACCATTCATCTATCTGACGATCGCAACGCTTGGCTTGCTGTCTCACGATCCGGTCGTCAAGCAGTACCTCCAGGCCGAGCCCAACTCCCATCAGTCCATCCGCGAGCTGAGCACGGCGGTGGCCGCCGCCGGGGTCCGGGTGCGGGATTCCGGTCGCCGGCTCGAAGAGTTCGAGGAGCACCTGCATAAGTTCACGCCCGAGGAATTCTGGGTGTTCAACCTGGCCGTCGACATCGTCGCCATGTTCTGCGGGACGCCGGGCATGGACCCTGGCACCCATGCCCTGATCCGCAGCGACATGCAGTCGCTCGACGATTTCGCGCACGGCCACCACTGGAAGTCCCAGGTGCGCAAGGCGGGAGACGGCCCGGTCCAGTTCCGCGACCTGCGAGGCCACATCCCGACCCACAAACCCCGCCGCTGGTAGCCAGCCACGCCTGCGCCTGCGCGCAGCCGCGAGGGGCGGCGCAGGCTCCCCCTGGCATCTGCGCATTCCCCTCGTCTGGAGACTGCAGATCGAGTTGCGTGCGCCGAGGTTTGCGATCCGGGTCACGTTGGCGAACTGGCCGCCGGTCAGGTGCACCGGCGCCTCCCTGGTGCAGTTCCGTCCCGGGAAACTACTGCACCGCTGCCTACCTGGTGTAGCCCTGGCTACACCACTGCCTACCTGGTGTAGTTGCTTCCCGGGAAGCTACTGCACCAGGTAGGCTCCGATGCAGTTCCCCGCAGCATCCGGCCCGCCTAGGAGGCTGGCTGCGCCTACCATCGGCCGGCCAGGTTCGCTAGCCGTCGGCGTCGAGTTGGGCGGTCAGGCGGGCGGGGGCGATGGCGCGGTAGGCGTCCTGGCAGAGTTCGGCGATCTCGGTCCAGTCCAGGTCGTCGTCGAGCCGGACGCCGATCCAGCCCCGGCCGCCGACGTACGGCGGCCGGAAGAACCTGTCCGGCTCGGCCGCGATTAGCTCCTGCTGCGCACCCGGCGCAGCGGCGCACCACAGATGCGGAAACTCATTCGCGTGGTGGCCGGTGGCCCAGAGGGTGACGAACGCGTTTTTGCCGCGAACGAACCAGGTTGGCGCGCCGTGACTGGGCCGCTCGGTGACCTCGGGCAGCGCCAGGCAGATCGCCCGCATCTGTTCGGCAAGGTCGGCCGTCATCACTCATCTCCTCCGGACCCGCATCGGCCGGCCCGACCGGCCCGCCGCCGAGGCGCCAGCCTAGGCCAGATTGGCCAAAGGCCCGCGCAAAGCTTTCCAAATCCAAAGCTTTCCAAGGAGGAGAGCGGCGGAGCCCAGCGTTAATCCGCCAGGTGGCTGGCCGGCCAGCCAAGCGTGGACCTCGCCGATGTGCTTCTGGAGCAACGTCAGGTGCGGCCACGCGGTCGGCCACCGTCCGGCCGGGATGCGGGCTCGACCCGCCGTAACCAGGCCGGTCGTAGCTGATCAGCCGAAGGCCGCGCGCTTTCGTGTCGGCGGCGATCGGGGCGTAGATCAGCCTGGAGTTCGGCGTGCCGTTGTGAACCAGCAGCGGCCGACCGGCCGGATCACCGGTCTCTTCGACGGCCAGCGTCCGGCCATCAGGGCTCTGGACGGTTCTTCCATCGCCTGCCTCGCTCTGAAGTCCTTCTGAATTGCGCGCTTCGAACCCGATGACGGTTTCTTGCCCGTTACCGTACCTATGCCGTTTCGCCACAGTCCCGAGATGGCCTGCGCTAACATTTAGGCGCAATTGAGGGTTTAACTACGTTTCTTGCCAGGGAGGCGTTGTTGTCATCCAGGCGCGCACGGCCAGGTCCGAGACGCGCAAGGCGCCGATTGCCAGCGCGGTCAGCGCAGTCAGCGCACTCGTCGCAGCACCCGGCGTGGCTCGGCTGGGCGCTGATCACGGCGGCCCTGGTCATTGTCGCGCTGACCGTAGCCCTCAGTGCCCAAGGCCGGCAGATCGCCGGTGCGGTGCAAGCGTTCCTGCTGTACTACGCGGGCGTTTTCGCGCTGCTGGCCCTGACCGCGGCGGTGGTGATGGGACTCGCCGTCACCGACCGGATGGTGATGACCCCGGCCAGCCGGGTCGTCGGGCAGGCCGCGCACCGGGTGCTGTCTTTGGCCGCGCTCGCCGCGCTGCTCACGCACATCGCGCTGGAGATCATCGCGCACAAGGCGCAGGTGGCCGACTCTGTGGTGCCGTTCCTGTCCCATGACCGGACGTTTTTTATTGGCCTAGGCACCCTGGCATCAGACCTAATCCTCCTGATAGTTGTAACGAGCATCTGGCGGGGCCGGTTCACCGGACGGCCGCAGATGTGGCGGGTCATTCACGTAACGGCGTACCTGGCCTGGCTGATGTCGATCTTGCACGGCCTGCTCGGCGGCAGAACGGCCAAGCCGTACGTGGACTGGAGCTACGGCGCCTGCTTCGCGGCCGTCACCGTCGCCCTGGCGGTCAGGCTCATGGCCGGGCACCGAGGCCGGGGCCACCATCAGCCGCTTCCCGTGCCCGACCGGCTGGTGTCCACCGCGCCGCTTCAGCCCGGGATTCTGCTGGACGCCCGCACCTCGGCCGCCCTGCCACCGCACCGGCGGCCGATCGCGCTCAACCGGCCCAGGCCCGACGATGAGTATCCGTCGTCGTGGCGGTGATCAACGCGCCGCAGGCGCTCTACATCGGCCAGCCTCGGCTGACCGCCGGGCTCGACCGGCTGACCAGGATCGACGCACCCACATTCGATTCGGTCTTCGGCAAACTGCCGCGCTACTCCTCTGCCGAGCTGATCGAGATGGCCGAGCAGGTGGACCTGCGCGGCCGGGGCGGCGCGGCGTTCCCGGTCGCACGCAAGCTCGCCGCCGTCGTCCGGTCGGCCCGCGAGCGCGGCCGCAAGCCGGTGATCCTGGTCAACGCGACCGAGGGCGAGCCTGGCAGCGCCAAGGACCGGCTGCTGCTGCTGCGCACCCCTTACCTGGTGCTCGGCGGAGCCTTGATCGCCGCGAGCGCTCTGCGCACCGCCGAGATCATCATCGCGGTCACCGATCGCAACGTCGAGTTGTCAGTCAGGTCCGCGGTCAGGTCCACCCCGAGGCTGCAGTCGTTCGTCCAGATCGTGCGGGTGCCGGACCGGTTCATCAGCGGCGAGGGCGGCGCGCTGGTCAACGCGGTGAACGGCAAGCCCGCCCTCCCCCCAGGACGCAAGGTCAGGGCCAGTGACAGCGGCGCCCGCGGCTTGCCGACGCTGCTCAGCAACGCCGAGACATTCGCGCAGCTCGCCGTGCTCGCCATGCTGGGCCCTGAGGGCTACGCCAGCGTCGGCACCTCGGACGAGCCAGGCACCATCTTGCTGACCATGGGCGGCGCGGCGGCCAGGCACGCGGTCGTGGAGGTCCCGGCCGGGCTGCCGCTCGGCTACGTCCTTGACCTGTGCTCGGCCAACCCCGGCGACGGCGTGCTGGTCGGCGGCTACCACGGCATGTGGCTGCCGACGGCGACGGCCTACGACGTGCCGGTCAGCCGGGCCGGACTCGAAGCGGCCGGCGGTGCTCTCGGCGCCGGGATCGTGCTGCCGCTCAGCTACGGCACCTGCCCGATCGGCGAGGTCGCGCGGATCGCCACCTACCTGGCCGGGGAATCCTCCGGCCAGTGCGGACCCTGCAAGCTCGGCCTGCCCGGCATCGCCCGCTCGCTGACCGCGGTCGCGGACGGATCGGGCGGGGTCGAGGCACTCGACGCGGCTCGCCGTACTGCCGCCGCCGTGCGCGGCCGGGGCGCCTGCGCCCACCCGGACGGCGTGTACCGGTTCGTCCAGTCCGCGCTGAATGTCTTCACCGACGACATCGCCGCGCACGTGTTCCAGGGCGGCTGCAACCGGCCGGTCCGGGGCGAGCTGCCGGTCCCGCCCGCCAACGGCGAGCTCCAGCTGAGCCTGGACTGGACCAGGTGCCGCGGCCACGGCCTGTGCGGTCGCATCGTGCCCGAGCTGATGCAACTCGACCAGCAGGGCTACCCGGTCATGCTCGACATGCCGGTCCCGCCCTGGCTGGAACGCGAGGCCCGGCAGGCGGTCCAGATGTGCCCGGAACTGGCGTTGCGCCTGGTTCCGGTGCGCGCCGCCGACGAGGCGCGCCCGGCCGCCCCGGCAGCCGCCCGCCGTCCCGCCGAGCGCCGCGCCCTGGCCAGCGTCAGCCGCAAGCAGCTCGTCGCCGGCAAATCCGGCAAGTCAGGCGACCTGATCGTCTCCGAGGAGTGGATCGCCGACCTATCGGATGCCAGCGGCCGCATCCCGCCGATCCGCGACTGACCGCGCCTGGGTGACGGCCTCGGTGCGCACCACCGACGACCTGCCCATCATGAAGATCCCGACGATGGCGACCAGCCCGCCCGCCAGCTGCACGGCCTGCAGCCCGGGCGATGAGGCCAGCCGCTCCCCGAACACGGTGGCACCAATGACCACCGCGGTCACCGGTTCCACGGTGTCGATGACCGGCAGGCTAAGCGACAGCGGTCCCGTGCGGAACGCGCTCTGCCCGAACAACGTCCCCACCACCGCCGTCGCCGCCAGCGCGTACGGCTCCCACGTCGCCAGCACGCTCCACCCCCCGGCGGCGGCCAGGTCAACCGAGCTCTTGGTCAAGGCGTCCAGCAGCCCGTACAGGCAGCCCGCCGCGGCCGCGAGCCAGATCACCCTGGCGTAACCGCTGACCCGGATCGCGACGGCCGCCGACCCGGCCGTTACCACCACGACCGCGATGATCGTGGGCAGCCAGTCGGTCAGGCTCGGGGTACTGAGCCCGGACGCGGGCGGCGAAACCGTCAGGAACACCACGATCCCGGCGGTGACGGTCAGTGCGCCCGCCTTGTCCTGGCGAG
Source organism: Streptosporangiaceae bacterium (assembly GCA_036501205.1). Taxonomy (GTDB): domain Bacteria; phylum Actinomycetota; class Actinomycetes; order Streptosporangiales; family Streptosporangiaceae; genus Chersky-822. The sequence goes on from DASYAT010000213.1 coordinate 15,370, forward strand.
TCAGCCGGCGCTGGTTCCGCCGGGCGATCAGCGGCAGCGCGAACAGCACGTCGGTCGCGGCCAGCGGCTGCACCAGCGTCAGCGGCCCGAACGCGAGCGCGACGCCCTGGATGGCGAACGATCCCGCCGCCAGCAGCACCCCGATCGCCCACCGTCGCTGGCTGATCAGGCCGAGCAGCAGGCGAAACCGCAGGATGCCGGTGCCGGACTGCCTGGCCACGCCCTGCTGCACGACCGAGCCGAGCGCGAAGCAGAGCGCCGCCAGCAAGGCACCGACGACCGCGATCACCGTGGACACTTAGGTCCTCATGCCCGGGCTTAGGGCTAAGAATCATTAGGAGTAACGCATTGCCCGGGGTTTCGTTGTCGGTGTCCAGACCTGGGCAAGTCGGGCTAAATCTAGACCGGGTGCGGTTTGCTGGTCTGCTTCGCAGACCCGGTCTCGCTCGCCGCCGTGACCGTCAGCGGGCTACCCATCTTTGCCTGCCTCGGCCTGGCCCAGCTCGGCCTGGCCTGCCTCGTCCCGGCCCAGCTCGGCCTGGCCCAGCTCGGCCTGGCGCTTCAGCGACTGCAGCCGGTCTTCCCAGGTCGCCGCCAGCCCGGTCATCCACGACCCGGTCGCCGCGAGTTGCTCGGGCCGGACCGTGAACAGGACTTCTTTGCCCGACCGGTAGCTGCTCACCAGCTCGCAGTCCCGAAGCACCGCCAGGTGCTGGACAACCGCCTGCCGGGAAACCGGGAGCCGCGCCGCGAGCGTCGTCGCGCTGCACGGCTGGTTGCGGCCCAGCGTCTCCAGTAGCTCCCGCCGGGTCGGGTCGGACAGCGCGGCGAGCACCCGATCGAGCGTCATGCCGCCTCGGAGCGCTCCTTCAGGCTGCCAAGCTCCATGAGCCAGCCACCGGTATTGTCCTTCCAGGCCTGTTCGCGCACGTCGGCCGGGACCTCCAGCGCGGCGAACCCGCTCTCGACGACGGTCACCTGGACGGCGTCCGTTACCGGCTCCACCCGGAAGTCGACCAGCGTGGTGTTGCCGGCCGTCAGCTCCGCACCGGGATCCTGGCTGGCCCAGCGAAAAGCCGCGTAGGTCTTCGGATCGACCCGGACGACCTCGACCGGGAACCGCCCCCACTTCTCGCTTTCGCGGATGACCTGGTGCCCGGGCGTGTGGTCAATCGGGCCCGTAAGTGTCGCCGGCACCCACCAGCCCGGCTCGCTTACCAGCTCCCAGACCCGGTCCAGGGATGCGTCGATCGTGATCGTCTGCTCGATGCGATCTTCCATGGCGGGCTTCTCTCCTCTCGACTATGTGCAAGCCCAGACTTGCACATAGTCGATCAACGTGCAAGTAGCTGCTTGCACGTGCTACCGCCGCCAGTGGTCCAGGGGCAGCGGGCCGCGGCTGAGGATGGTCCGGATCGCAAAGGTGCTCTGAGCTTGGACAATGTTCGGGATCGCCAGGATCTGGCCGATCAGCAACTGCTCGTAGGCAGCGAGATCGGGCACAGCCGCCTCGACCAGGAAGTCGCTGCTCCCTGAGACCAGGTAACAGGCGACGATCGCCGGAATCGCCAGCAGCGTCTGCTCGATCCGCACCGACGTCTCCTGCGACTGGCCCTCGACCTTCAGCCCGATGAAGACGGTCAGGCCCAGGCCAGCCTGGACCCGGTCGACCTCGGCCCGGTACCCGGCGATGATGCCGCTGGCCTCCAGCGCTTTCACCCGGCGCAGGCAGGCCGACGGTGACAGCGAGATGGCTTCGGCCAGATCGACGTTGGCGATCCGCCCGTCGCGCTGCAGCTCGGCGACGATGGCACGATCCACCCTGTCCGGAACAATCTCTGACATAAAATTGATCGTACTCTGCGATCGACGCAACAGCGTTGCACGCTGGGACCGCTACAGCGCAATATTTGCCATTGCGTGCGAGCCGATTTCGGCGATGGTTGACCTATGGCGCAGAACAACGCGATTCAGACCTCAGGGCCGGCCAGCCTCACGACCACGCGGGGTGCGGCCCTCTACATCGGGGCGATCCTCGGACCGGGCCTGCTGCTCCTGCCCGGGCTCGCCGCCGCCCAGGCCGGACCCGCTTCGATCCTGGCCTGGCTCGGGCTGCTTGCCCTGTCCGGCCTGTTCGCGGCCGTGTTCTCCGGCCTTGGCGCCAAGGTGCCATCCGCCGGCGGCGTGATGGGCTACGTCACCGCCGGCCTCGGCGCCCGCGCGGGCCGCGCTACCGGCTGGATGTTCCTCGCCGGCGTGGTGGGCGGCGCACCGATCGTCTGCCTAATCGGCGCCAGCTACGTGACCGACCTGACCGGCGGCGGCCTGGTGGCCCGCGCAGCCGTGGCGGCCGGGCTGCTGCTGATCGTCATAGGGACGGCCGCCTGCGGGCTGCGGGCCGGCACCGCGATCCAGTTGGTGCTGGTAATCCTGCTGGTCGTCGTGGTAGTCGTCGCGGTCACCGGATCCGCCTCGGCCGAGCGGCTGAGCAACTGGACCCCGTTCGCCCCGCACGGCTATCTGTCGGTCGGCAGCGCCGCTTCCACGCTCATGTTCTCCTTCGTCGGCTGGGAGGCGGTCGCCCCGCTCACCACCCGCTTCGCGAACCCGGCCAAGCAACTCCCCCGCGCCGTCGCGATCGCGCTCGCGGTCACCACCGCCCTGTACCTCGCCTTGGCCACCGCGACGATCGGCGTGCTCGGTCCGCAAGCTGCCACCGACGTGCCGCTGGCCGGACTGCTCAGCCACGTCATCGGCACGGCCGGCCCAACCGCCGCCGCCGTGGCCGCGATCGCGCTGACCATCGGCACCACCAACGCCTACATCAACGGCGCAATCGCCATGACCGGCGAACTCCTGCGTACTCGCCCCGCCAGCGCCAAGGTGGCACCCAAGAGGCTGCTGCTGTCGGCGATCGCGATCACGGGACTGGTCCTGCTGGCCGCCTATGGGTCGCACCTGGTCAGCACCGCCGTCCTGGTGACGGCGCCAACCACCTTGTTTCTCACCGTCTACCTGGGCGCGATGACCGCCGCCCTCCGCCTGCTACCCGGCGCGGCCCGGCTTGCCGCCCTCCCCGGCGCCCTGGCCGTCCTGGTCATGCTGGCCTTCTGCGGCTGGGCTCTGGCTGTCCCCACCGCCGTCGCCCTAGCCGCCGCCCGCCCGACCCGGCCCGCCCGGCGACCAGCCAGCACTGGACCGCATGCGCGCCACTTTAATGCCGTATCACCGCTACAGCACCACCAGTAACAGACCACACGTTCATGATCAACATCGGCAGCAGATGAATGCGCATATTCATCCTCCGAATCCCTGATGAATCCGCATATTCATCTGTCTCCAAAGATCATCAGGATGGGCAATTTGTGATCAGTGGTACGAGCGGGGCCTGCGTGACGTAGCGACAGCTACGGCTCGAACCCAGGCCAGGCCACCGCCCGCCCAGGTTCGAAGCCGAAGCTCAAGTCACCCCCGCGTAGCTCACGCCCCGCCGTGGACGACGATGACGATGACTAGCGAGGACCAGTTACTCCGGACGCGGGTCCCAGCGGAACCGCCGGACCGCTACCGCTATGCCGAGGACGCCCCACAGCGCCAGGATCTCTAGCTGGTGCCAGCTCAGGCCCCCCTGCCGGGACAGCGGTCCGGTCAGCGCTTCGTTGAAGGGCCGGACCGGCAGCCAGCCGGTGATCTGGGTCAGCCACTTCGACGTGATCGGCATGTAAGTGCCGGACAGGAAGAGCAGCGGGAACATCACGATCTGGGCAACCGCCGGGGCAGCGTCAGCGTTGGAGATCACCGACGCGGCCGCGACGCCCAGCGAGCAGAAGCTGGCGGCGCCAAGCACCAGGGGCACGATGATCGCGACCCAGTCCGATGGCAGCGGCGCCCCGTAGAGCCGGCCCACCAGAACGATCAGCGCGACGTCGACGAAGCTGACCAGGATGCAGTGCGCGAGCAGCCCGCCGAAATAGGCCCAGGCGGGCAGCGGCGTGGCCCGGACCCGCTTGAGGATTCCGTTCTGCCGCCGGGCCGCGAGCGCGACCGCGAGCTGGCCGTAGCACGAGCCGAGCACGGACATCGCGGCGATCGTCGGAATGTAGTACTCAAGCACGGGCAACCCGTCGAACGAGGCATTCTTGCCTGTGGTGCCGAACAACGCCCCCAAGATGGTCACGAACAGCACAGGGAAAACGAACGTGAAAATGGCGCTCTGCGGATTCCGCCAGAACGACAGCTGCTCGTACCGCACCTGGTGCGCAAGCAGCCGCACGTTGTCACGACCTCGGGACCGGGCCGGCCGGGCCAGAACAGCCAGGGCAGTCATCGGGCACTCCTCTCCGGCGCGCCGGCAAGCGCGCCCTCGCTAGTCAGTCGCAGGTACACGTCCTCCAGGCTGGGTCGGTCCACGGCGAGGCCGGACAGCGTGATCGACCGCCGCAGTGCCCACCCGGTCAGCTGGTGCAGGTCTTCGGTGGGGCTGGTGGTCTCGATCACGAAGGCACCGTCGGCCGCGTTCCCAGCCAGCGGCAGGTCCTCGACCGCGAAGCCGGCCGGCAGGGAGAAGGTGATGCGAGCCCGGTTGGCGTCCGCACCGGCCAGCGCGGCGGTCGGCCCCTGCGCCAGGACCAGGCCGCCGGACAGCACGATGACCCGGTCGGCCAGCGCCTCGGCCTCGGCCATGTCGTGGGTAGTCAGCAAGACCGTCGTCCCGGTCTCGCGCAGGTCCCTGACCAGCTGCCAGGCATCACGCCGGGCCGACGGATCGAACCCCGTGGTGGGCTCGTCCAGGTAGAGCAGCTCAGGGGCGCCGATCAGGCCGAGCGCGAGGTCAAGCCGCCGCTTCTGGCCGCCGGAGAGCGCCTTGACCTTGCGCCGCTCAAGCCCGGCGAGCCCGACCAAGCCGATGACCTCTGGCACCTTTCTCGGCACCGGGTAGTAGCCAGCCTGGCGGGCGATGGTCTCCCGGACGGTCAGGTACGGCTCCACGGCGATGTCCTGCAGCACCAGCCCGGTCCGCTCGCGCAGCTCGCGCGCGGCCGACCGGTCGGCCGGGTCCAGTCCGAGCACGCGGACGGTGCCGCCGTCCCGGGCCCGGAACCCTTCCAGGATCTCCAGCGTGGTGGTCTTGCCCGCGCCGTTCGGGCCGAGCAGGGCGACGATCTCCCCGCGCCGCATCGAGAAGCTGATGTCGCGCACGGCCCGGACGGCCTTGTAGCTCTTAGCCAGGCTCGCGACCTCGATCGCATTGTGGGTAAACGGTTGTGAGTGCATGCCCCCATTGCAGGCCGGCGACAGGCCCGCGCGGCAGAGCCGCCGGTAGGACGCTGACCGTCGAAAGCATGCTCCCCGGCGGCGGCATGCGACTTTAGTAGGTACTTGGCCAGCCGAAAGGATCCGGCGCCAGGGATCGCGCCACCTCATGACATAGCGTGAGCAGCGTGCGTCTCCCGTCGTGGATCTGCCGAAACCAGCTCGCCCAGGACGCGCTGGTCGCGGGCGCCGCCGTCCTGGTCGACACCGTGACGACGCTCGTGGGCAGCTCCTGGTGGCCAGCCCATCCTGGCTCGCTGGCCTGGTCGATGCTGGTGCTGCAGGCACTGGCGGACAGTTCGCTGGTGCTCAGGCGCCGCGCCCCGATGCTGGTCATCGCGATCTTCACCGCGTTCACGCTGGCGATCTCGCTGCTGATCGACCCGGCCGGTGCCCTGACACCAGCGGTGGCCGGCAATATCTGGGCGCCTTACGGAACTGTTGTGGCCGCTTACGGGCCTTTTTATTATGCGAAAAATAGGCGGGTGGCCTACGGCGCCGTTGGAATTCTGACTCTCGCGGTGGCCAGGGTCTGGGATCCGTCGGCCACGATAATCACGATCGCCGTGCTCAGGACCGCGTTCGGACCGCTGGTGGCCTTGTATTTCACCGCCCGCGAGCAGGCGATGCGGGCACTGCGCGATCGGGCCGAACGCGCCGAGCGCGAACAGCACCTCCTAGCCGAGCAGGCCAGGGCCGATGAACGAGCCCGGCTGGCCGGTGAGATGCATGACGTGGTCACCCACCGGGTCAGCCTGATGGTGCTGCAGGCCGGCGCCCTGGGCATCACGGCCACCGACGATCCGACCAGGAGAGCGGCGGAAGAGTTGCGGGCAGCCGGCGTCCAGGCCCTTGACGAACTGCGCGACCTGGTCGGCATCCTGCGGACGGCGCCGGAAGATGACCGGGTCCCTTCATTCGGCCTGGCCGAACTGGTCGCCGAGTCGACGGCGGTCGGCACTCCGGCCGAACTCGTCGAGGCCGGCGATCCTGGCCTGGCCTCCCCCGTCGTCGGCCGGACCGCCTACCGGATCGTTCGCGAGGCGCTGACCAACGTGCGCAAGCACGCGCCGGGCGCCCAGGTGACGGTGCGCGTCGACTACAGCGACACCCAGGTCCAGCTCAGCGTCCGCAACACGGCCGCCGTCGCCGCGACCGGCACTGACCTGACCGCGACCGGCTCCGGGCTGGGCCTGGCCAGCCTGCGGCAGCGGGTCGAACTGGTCCAGGGGACCCTCCGCGCCGGCGGGACGCCAGATGGCGGGTTCCGCCTCGACGCGACGATGCCGTCGTACGTACCGACGGCGGTGCTGGCCGCAGGGGGACGACCCCCTCGAACCCCCGCAAACCCGGCGGTTGAGCCGGCATGATCAACGTCGTGGTCGTCGACGACGAGCCGATGGTGTGCGCGCACCTGCGCACGATCCTGGGCTCCGCCCCCGACATCGAGGTGACCGGCGAAGCCCACGACGGTGCGGCCGGGATCGAGGCGGTGCGCAAGCACCGGCCCGACGTGGTGCTGATGGACCTGCGCATGCCGGTGATGGACGGGATCACCGCGATCGAGCGGATCGTCAGGCTAGACAGCCCGCCGGTCGTGGTCGTGCTCACCACGTTCGACGCCGACCAGTACGTGCTCCGCGCGCTTCGGGCCGGCGCGGCCGGCTTCCTGGTCAAGTCCACGCCACCGGAAAACCTGATCGGCCTGGTGCGGGTGGCGGCCGAAGGCAACACGGTGCTCTCCCCCGCCGCCGCCCGCCGGCTCGTCGCTGCCTCGGCTGACAGCCAGCCCGCCAGAGAACGCGCCCGCAGCCTCATCGCCTCCCTAACCGAGCGCGAGGTGGAGGTGCTCACCGGCCTGGGCGAGGGCCTGTCCAACGCCCAGATCGCCGGTCGCCTTTACCTCTCAGAAGCGACCGTCAAGGGCTACGTCTCGCGCATGCTCGACAAACTCGGCCTGGACAACCGCACCCAAGCCGGCCTGCTGGCTCACGATGCTGGCATCGTCGGCCAGACAGGCCGGTAACGGGCGGCTACGATCCTGGCTGCTGGCCAGCCTCATTGACAATGGCGATGCGGAGAATGGCCGTTGAGTCCAGGACCGCGCCGGCTTTCAGCTGCGCGAACGGCCTGGTGGTGACCTCGCGCTCGCCGATGAAGGCGTGCGTGGCCGGATCGAAGATCAGCTGCTGGCTATCTCCGCCGAAGGTGCGCTGTACCGCGACGCCGCGCCGGCCGTCGACGGTCACGGCACCGTGGACGACGCTGACACCCGGGATCCGGGCTACGGCCAGGAACACTGCGGCGAGCGCGGCCGGGCGGAGGTAGTTGTCGCGGATCAGGTCGCCGGCGGTGATGAAGGCCTGCTGGTCGGGCGGGTTGGAGCCTGTGCTGTGCTGGTACAGGTAGACCAGCATCGCGTCAGCGGTGGTGGGGAGCCCAGGCAGGTAGGCCGGCGCATTAGGAGCGCCTCCCGGGGTCGTGTACCAGCGTCCGGTCGGGTGCCCGGGCAGCGGCGCGGAGCGCGGCTGCCAGCGCGTCAGGCCCTTCCTGGCTCCGGAGGCCGAGTACCAGCTCTCGAGTTGACCCTGGTAGAACCGCGCCACGGGTTTGCCGTTGTGGTCGTTTATGCCCGCGTACATCATCAGTTCGCTGATGAAGACGAACTGGGACGGGCGGACCGCCAGTGGCGTCTGGCGCCGCGCGGCGACTGCTGCCTTGTCGAGTATCTGGGCTGCTTGCGCATCGATCGCCGGGGCACCGCCCCACCACGGTGCGGTCGCCAGCCCGGCGGCTACGGCAACGCCGCTGGCAATAACCGCCCGCCGGGTCCGGGTCCGGCGAGGCCGCGCCGGTCCCGGTGGCTCGGCAAAGGTGCTGATCACCCGGTGCCGCAGGGCCGGCGATGGCACTGGGATGTCCTCATCGAGATCGCGCCCGAAGTTCCGCAGGTCGGTCAGGTCGGTCATGATGGCTCCTCAGTGATCGCGGTCGGGTCGGTTCCGCCGAGCGCCTGGCGGACCTTCCTGCGCGCACGGTTCAGGCGAGACCGCACGGTTCCCACGGGAACGCCGAGCGCCTCGGCGATTTCGGCGTAACTCAGCTCGCCCCAGGCGGTCAGCAACAACACGTCGCGGTCGGCCGGCGCCAGGCCGCGCAGCGCGCGAACAAGCGCCCGTCTAGTTGCCTGGGCGCTCACATCGGCCGCGACCTGGTCGGCGTGCCCGGCCGCGGGCCTATCCGCGCAAGTGCGCGCCAGCGCCCGGAGCCGGGCTTGCTCGGTCCGCCGACGCCTGGCTATCTCCTTGGTCAAGATGCCGAACAGCCAGGGCCGGGCATCAGGCCGGTCCAGGTCATATCGTGTCCGCGCGCGGAACGCGGCCAGGAAGGTGGCCGCTACGACGTCGTCGGCATCCTCAGCCCCGACACGACGCCCGGCATAGCGGTGCAGTGCCGGAGAGTACCTGTCGTAGATCACGGCAAACTGCTCGGGATCTTGCATGGACGCGCCGATAACAGCTGAGTCCGCCGGACCACCGGCCGGGCCTTCGGCCACGATGCTGGCCGGTCTCTTATTCACTTCCGCGTGCATGTGCGCTGCACTTTGCTCATGGTGCGCTCCCTCCGGCGATCCCGTCAGCTATGTATCGCCACTTGCCTCAGCTCGAGTTCACGAGGCGTCAGGAACGAGGTGACCCGAGGCACCGACTGCCGGGAGTCAGACTGCGCGCGGTGCCGCGCGCGAACCGTCCGGGGCGAAGGTCGTGTGCTCGGCGAGCCAGTTGAGCAGCGGGCGCAGCCGCTCGCAAGCGCGGTAGACAGGCTCGACGTCCCGCACTAGCTCAGGCTCCAGGTCCCGGCTGGCAATCAGCGAGCGATGCTTGAGCAAATCGGCGCGGGGATGATCGGGGGGATAGCCGCGCGGAACGCGCGTCATGACGTCGCCGCTGATCTCATGCCCGTCCGCCGCCAGCGACCGCACGAGCCGCTCCAGCTCGCGCCCGCTGTGATCCGCGGCGACCGCCGACCGGTACAGCGCGATCTGCTCCGAGTCGGCGTACCGCCACCAGGCCGCGACTCGCAGCGCGTCCAGGTTGAAGCGGAACCCGATCTCGATCTTGCGGGCTACCCGTACGATGCCGCACTGGTTCTGCCACCAGAACGCCGTGCTGGCGTAACTCCACACGGCGAAGTCCTCGTACCAGGGGTCGGCGTCGGCAAGGTCGTTAAGCAGGTCGATCATCGGCTGCCGCACCTGCCGCTCGCGGTCC
>DASYAT010000214.1:0-24476 GCA_036501205.1 Streptosporangiaceae bacterium
GTCATCGACGAGCACGCCCATCCTGGTGGCTTCCTGCTCGACCCGCTCGATCATCCGGTCCAGGTCGAAGGTGCCTTCGACCGTCCCGTTGCCGTTGAGCTGGACCGCGGGCGCGGCCGGACCCGCGCCGTTGGGCTCCGCCGGCCTGGACGCCGGCTCGGACGCAGTGGAGGCTCTGGCCGTGGGAGAGCTGGTGCCGCCGCGCTGGCGGTAGTACTCGGCGTAGCCGCGGATCGCGGTCAGCGGGGTCCGGAGCTCATGACTGGCGTCCGCGACGAACCGCCGCATCCGGTCCTCTGACCGGCTCGCCGCCATCGCCGCGTGCCTGGCCGCCTCCTCGGATCGCCGGGCCGCCTCTTCTGAGGCCGTCCGGGCGCGGAAGGCCACTTCGATGTGCTCGAGCATCCGGTTCAGCGACCCGGCCAGCCGGCCGACCTCGGTGCGCGGGTCGGCCAGCGGCACCCGGCGGGTCAGGTCTCCCACCGCGATCTGACCGGCCGTGCGCTCGATGGCGATCAGCGGTCGCAGGCTCGCCTTTACCATCGCGAAGCCGACCGCGACCAATCCGAGCAGCAGGACGGCGCCGACGATCGCGTCGATTGCTGCGAGCCGGGCGATCGAGCCATTCACGTCGCCGAGGTTGACGCCGACGATCAGCGTCCCGTACCGGGTTTCCCCGTAGATGTCGCGGTACGGCGTGGGCAGCACGATCACTTCCCAGCGGTCAGTGCTATTCAGGCCGTGCAGATTGACGAGCTTCCCGGCGTGCGCCCTGACCCAGGTCAGGCTGACCGGCACCGCGGGGAGATCGACATTCAGCGGGTTGTCGCTGAAGCGGCCAACCTCGGGCTGCAGTTGCTTGCCCTGCAGGCGCCAGGCGGTGACATAGGAACCGCCGAGCGCGATCGTGTTCGGCTGCAGCCGGCCGCTCTGGGTGGAGGCGACCGCGAGCTGATACTGCTGCCGCAGTGCGGTGTCGGCCCGGTTGGTCAGGTAATCGCGGAAGACCAGCACGCCGGCCACGCTGATGATGACCAGCCCGAGGCCGACGAGCGCGAGCATGGCGGTCAGGACCTTGACTCGCAACGGCGTGCGATCGGACAACCGCCCTAGCCGCTGCCAGGTGCTGCCGAAGACAGACGAAAGAACCATGCGGAACATCCCAGCTAGGACGAGGGCAGCCGCATCACGTAGCCGACCCCGCGCAACGTGTGCAGCAGGTGCGGCTCGGTGGCGTCGATCTTGCGGCGCAGTACCGACACGTAGGACTCGACGATGCCGGTGTCACCGCGGAAGTCGTAGTCCCAGACATGGTCGAGGATCTGCATCTTGGACAGCACCCGGCCCGAGTTGCGCATGAAGTACCTGAGCAACTTGAACTCGGTGGGGGAGAGCTGCACCTGAGTGCCGTTCCGCCAGACCTCGTGGCTGTCCTCGTCGAGTTCGAGGACAGCGAACGCGAGCCGGGGCGACGGCTCGATCGAGCCGCCGCGCGTGCGGCGCAGAACGGCCTCGATCCTGGCGATCACTTCCTCAAGGCTGAACGGCTTGGTGACGTAGTCGTCGCCGCCGAGCGTGAGGCCGCGGACCTTATCTTCGGTGGAGTCGCGCGCGGTGAGAAACACCACCGGGGTGCGGGTGCCGCCACCGCGCAACCGGTGCAGCACCTCGAAGCCGTCCATGTCGGGCAGCATGACGTCGAGAACGATCAGATCGGGTCGGTGCCGCTGCGCCGCCTGGACCGCATCGGTCCCGGCGGCGGCGGTCACGACGTCAAAGCCGGCGTAACGCAGGCTCGCCGCGAGCAGTTCAAGGATGTTGGGCTCATCCTCGACAACCAGCAGCTTCGCAGAAGGCTGCTGGCGCTCACTCACCGCAGTGCTCATCTCACTATTATCGACGACCAGCCTGAACGTAACCTGAAGGCAGACTCTAGCCGACCTGAACTACCCCCAGGGGATTTTGGCCGGCGGGGTCAGCCGGACTGCTTGGAGCCGGTGATCAGGGACTTGGGGATGGGCTTGCCGGCGTTGAGGTCCGTCGCGATCTCCTTGAGTTCCGTCGTGTTCAGCAGGAGCGCGTCCTGGCCGTTCACGACGTAGTTCGAGTTGGAGATCGGGGCAGTGGTCGTGACCGGGTTCCGCAGCGCGAACGCCACTTCCAGCAACTGGTACAGGCTGGTGCCGTTGTCCACCTCGAGGGAGCCGGCGACGCCGGAGGCGGCTGGCAGCGAGGAGAACGGGTTGAGGACCACGCCGTTGCTGGTCAGTTTCGTCAGCAGGGCCTTGAGGAAGATCCGCTGGTTCTGGATCCGCTGCAGGTCCTGGGTGGTGAAGGTGTGCCTGCTGCGGACGAAGCCGAGCGCGTGGCCGCCGCTGAGCGTGTGACAGCCCTTGGACAGGTGCAGCCCGGACGACGGGTCATCGAGCGGGGCCTTCAGGCAGATCCGCACGCCACCGATCGCGTCGACGACGTGGACGAAGCCGCCGAACCCGATCTCCATGAAATGGTCGATCCGCAGTCCGGTGAGGTTCTGCACGGTCTCGGCCAGCAGCCGGGGACCGCCGAAGGCGAAGGCGGCGTTGATCTTGTTGCTGCCGTAGCCGGGGATCGGCACGTAGGAGTCGCGCGGGATGCTCATCAGCACCGGCTTGCCGCCGCCGGAGGGAATGTGGACGACCATGATCGTGTCCGACCGGCCACCGCCGATGTCGAAGCCGGTGGAGAACTTCCTGATCTCCTTGTTGGTCAGGCCCTGCCTGCTGTCCGATCCGGTGATCAGCCAGGTCGAGCCGTCGCCCTGGGCCGGGCGGCCTGAGTAGTTGTCCAGGACGTTCTTCCTGGTCAGCTTCGAGTCAAGCCAGAAGTAGGTAGCGACGCTGCCGACCAGGCCCAGGCAGATCAGCACCACCAGACCAAGGGCGATCGGCTTCGGCCGCAGCCAGCGCCGCCAGCCGGTCCGGCGCGGCCCGCCGAACTGGGCACTGGTTCCGCGGCGGCTGCCCCGGCTGCCTCCGCCACCTGCTCCCGGGGGCTGCGAGGGCCAGGCACCGCCGCCGGCCGATCCCGATCCGCCTGCTCCGGCCCCGGGGGCCGGCCGGGTCGGCGAGACGCCCGGCTGGGTCAGCTGATCAGCGTTGGAGTAGCCGCCGGGCGGAGCGGTCGCTCCCTGGCCGGCCGCCTGAAAACCGGCGCCGCCCGCTGTGGGCGGTTCAGCGCCGGCGCCTCCCGCGCCTGCTCCGCCTCGATACCAATCGTCGAATTCCGCCATGGCTACACGCCTCATCCGGTCGCGTCAGTGTCCTATCGTCTCTACAACAGGACGCTCCGGCAGCCAAATCGGCTGGCCTGGTGGCATTTTATTTGCTGCTGGCTGCGCCGTGGTCAGATGCGGTGCCGTCCCAGCAGATCGTCAGCACGTCTCGTCCTGAGGAGCCCAGATCGGCGGGCCGGTCTGGATTGACCCCCGCTGCGACCAGCGCTGACTGGACCTCACCGGCCCGCTCAGGAGGCAGGCACAGTCGGCGCCTGGTGACGTCGACCAGTTCGGCCATGTCCGGATAGTCGGGTCCGCCTGGACGCCGCCATTGCCGCGAATCGCAGCGGATGCCCATCGCGGCGAGGATGGCGAGCACGTCGGCGGCCGTCGGACCGGTCGGCCGGCGCAGCCCGTGGAATTGGTACCACAGATCATTCAGCGAGGTCAGCGGGTGGGCCAAGGTTGTCTCGACGATGACCACCCGGCGGGCATGCTCGGTCATCGCGACTAGGAACGGCACCAGGTCGGGCACGTTGTACAGCACGTGGTGGCAGGTCACCACGTCGCTGGGCGGCAGTTGCTCATCCACTGCGGCCTGCGGCCAGGCGCCGGTCACGCAGCGGACCTGGAGCGAGCGGGCGGCGGCCCGTTCACCGAGCAGGTCGAGCATCCGCTGGCTGGAATCGACCGCGGTCAGCTCGGTGGTGCGGGCCGCGAGCGGCATGCTGGCGGCCCCCGCGCCCGAGCCGATGTCGAGCACGCTGCCGGGCGGGTAAAGTGCTGCCCAGGCCTGCTCAAAGGAGGCGCCGACCGGCTTCGCACTCAGCTGGTCCGCTCGCCGGGCGAATACCTGGGTCGGCAGCACCCACGGTGACTCGGTGACCGCGGCGGTGATGTGCTCAGGAATGGCCCACGCGGCCAGCTGAGCGCGCCAGTTGTCTAGCAGGGCAGCCAGGGTCACCAGATCAGTCGCTAGTGGTGCGAGTTATTTGGCAGCTTGACGACGGTCACGAAGAAGTCGTCGATCTGGCGCACGACGCTCAGGAAACGCTCGAAGTCGACCGGCTTGGTCACGTAGGCGTTCGCGTGCAGGTTGTAGCTGCGCAGCACGTCCTCCTCGGCGTCGGAGGTGGTGAGCACGACCACCGGGATGCGCTGCAGATTGACGTCCGATTTGATCTGCTCGAGCACCTCGTGCCCGCCCATCTTGGGCAAGTTCAGGTCCAGCAGGATGAGGTCTGGTCTGGGCGCGTCCGCGTAGCCGTCTTCCTGCCGCAGGTAGGCGAGCGCCTTCACGCCGTCGTTGACGACGTTGAGCTGATTGCGGACCTTGTTCTCCTCGAATGCTTCCCTAGTGATGAGCACGTCACCAGGGTCGTCTTCGACGAGCAGCACCTGGATCATTGCTCCTGCTTCATGCTCAGGCGCCATCCAGTCCCCCCTGGCGCGTTGTCGTGCTGGGCAGCGTCCACCTTATGACCGTTCCCGGCTGGCCGGTCTCCTGATCGTCGATCCAGATTTTTCCGCCGTGGAAGTCCACGATCTTCCGGCATAGGGCGAGCCCGATGCCGGTGCCCGGATAAGCGTCGCGCGGATGCAGCCGCTGGAAGATCGCGAAGACCCGTTCGCGGTAGCTAGGCTCGATCCCGATCCCGTTGTCCTTGCAGGCGAACGCCCACTCACCGTTCTGCTGCTCGGCGGTGATCTCGATCACCGGCGGCGCGTCCACCCGGCGGAACTTGATCGAGTTGCCGATCAGGTTCGCGAACAGCTGGATCAGCAGCCCGCGCTCGCCGGGCACGACCGGCAGCCGGTCGACCGTGATCTTCGCGTCGCTGTCCTCGATCGCGGCCTCCAGTTCGGACACGGCGCGGCCGGCCGCCTCGTTCAGGTCGACCGGGCCGAAGTTGGTACCGGGCTGGCCGACCCGGGAGAACGCCAGCAGGTCGTTGATCAGGCCCTGCATGCGCTTGGCGCCGTCGACCGCATAGGCGATGTACTGCTTGGCCCGCTCGTCGAGCTGATCGGCATACCGGCTCTCCAGCATCTGGCAGAAGCTGGCTACCTTGCGCAGCGGCTCCTGCAGGTCATGTGAAGCGACGTAGGCGAACTGCTCGAGATCCCGGTTGGACCGCTCCAGCTCGGCGGCCTTGAACGAGATGTCGTCGAGGCTGTAGATGAGCTGCCGCCGCATCGCCTCGACGTCGGCGGCGAGTTCGGAGAACTCGCGCGGGCCGGAGATCTGGACTTGGTGGTTGAGTTGGCCGGAGGCGACGGTCTGGGTCTCCCGCCTGACCGACTCGAGCGGCCGTCGCACCCATAGCACCTGCCCGATCCAGGCGGCCGCGCCGCCGAGCAGGAGCAGCAGCGCCCCGGACGCTGCCACGATCACCGTCGTGTCGGACGCCTCGTGCAGTTGGCTCAGCGCGGACCTGCGTTCGGTGATCGCCTCGGTGTTGAACGCCATCACGGCGCTGCGGAACGCGTTGAAGTCGTTTTTCCCCATCACTTCGCTCGCGTCGGACACGGTCCCGCCGTGCTGCACGGTGGCGATCGCCGGCACCGCGTAGGCGCTCGACCATTGATCGGCTTTGGCGATGGCAGTGTTGATGTCGGCCCGCAGCTTGGGGTAGGGAGAGGTGAGCTGGAGCAGGAGCTTCTTATTGTGAGCAGCCGTGCTGACGCCCTGGGTATAGGGGACCAGGAAGTCTTTCTGCCCCTTGGTCAGCGCGTAGCCACGGACGCCGGTCTCCTGGTCGATGTAGGAATTGAACAGATAGCTGCTGTACCGAAGCGCCGGATCGAGCCGGTTGACTTGCAGGTTGACTGCTTTGATCATCGAGGCCAAGGCCAGCCCGCCGACCACGCAGCCGACCACGAGCAGCACCCCGGCCAGGGCGAACGCGAGGCCGAGCCGACGTTTGAGCGAAAATCCGCGACCAGGGACGCTCGCTCGCGTCCGTGCCCAGATGCTGGCTACTGCTTGCCGCTCGGCCGCCGCTTCCCGCTCGGCGGTCGCAGTTGGCCCTCCAGGCGAGCTGGTCACGGTCGTCGCCCGACCACCAAGACGGCGACGTCGTCGGCGACCGCCTGGCCGTTGAGCCGCTCAACCTGTTTCACCAGAGCGTCGGGCAGCGATTCGGGGAAGTCGGGCAGGTCCTGGTGGTCGGCTGACTCCGAGATCAGCTCGACTAGCCCGTCAACGCCCAGGATCTCCCGGCCCGGCCCGCCCTTACCTTCGATCAGGCCGTCCGTGTAGAGCATCAGCGACCACTTCTCGCCCAGCGAGACCGGGATCGGGTCCCATTCGACGTCGAAAAGCCCGAGCGGCGGGCCTGGCCGCGCTTCGGTCAGCACCTTCGGCGACTTGCCGAGCACCACGGGCGGCGGATGGCCGGCCAGCCGCAGGGCTCCGGTGCCGGTGCTCGCGTTCAGGCTGACCATCGCGACGGTCGCGAAGACCTCTTTCCTGTGCCGCTCCCGCTCGAGCACTTCCTGCAGGCAGGACAGCGTCTGATGGGGCTGGCGCCCGGACAGTATCAGCGTCCGCCAGGCCACTCGCAGGCACACGCCCAGTGCCGCTTCGTCTGGCCCGTGGCCGGCGACATCCCCGATCAGCATGTGCAGGATGCCGTCGTCGAGTTCGATCAGGTCGTAGAAGTCGCCGCCGAGCAGCGCCTGGTCGCGTCCGGGCCGGTAGCTCAGCGCGTGATACAAGGTCGGGTCGTTCAGGATCGGCACCGGCAGCAGGCCGCGTTCGAGCCTGGTGTACTCGGCTTGCCGGATCGCGGCCTCGTGCAGTTGGCGCGCCGACTCATCAGCCCGCTTCCGCTCGATCGCGTACCGGATGCACCGGCCCAGCATGGTGCCGTCGACTTGGCCCTTGATCAGGTAGTCCTGCGCACCCGCGGTCACGGCCGCGACGCCGAGCGACGCATCGTTGGCGCTGGTCAGCACCAGAACGGCGGCGTCCGGGGCAAGTTCGAGTACTCGGTGCAGCCCCTCGAAGCCCTGCGAATCGGGCAGCCCGAGGTCGAGCAGCACGCAGGCGGGCGACTTGCCTAGCTCCGGCACCGCCGCCCCGATGCTCTGCTGCCAGGTCAGCGAGATCGCAAGCCCGGTATCGTGCAAAAGTTCCCTGGTCAGCAGCGAGTCAGCCTCGTCGTCCTCGATCAGGAGCAACGACACTACGGGAGCATCCGCCCCGTTTGCCGTTCCTATCCGGAACATGCTGCCTATTCCTCGCGCGCTGTCTGCGGTCTGTTCATCGACCCGCAGCATACTCGCGTCCAGCGCTATTGCGATCAGTCCGACTGGCGGGCGATTGTCCGGCCGGAATCCCGCGAGGTTGAGGCGAGTATTGAGGCCTTCGTTCACTGTTCCATGAACTCTTCGATCGTCACCGGTTCGATCTCCTCGGTGGGTGCGTTCGGCGACGCTGCCGCCTCAGGAGCGGTCCTCGGCGCCGGCACGTCAGGTCCTGCCGGTGCCGGATGGGCGGCGACGAGTTGACGTGCCGGCCGACGCCGGTACGTAGTGCTGCGCCGCCGGCTGGTACGGGAGGCATCCGGTGAGCCGCGCACAATCACCGTCCGGCGCAGCCACTCCCGGTTATTGCGGGAGAGGGTCAGGCCGATGGCACCGGTGATCATCAAGATCCAGCCGACGATCTGGATGTTCAGGAATCCGGGGGTGGCGGTGACGGCGAACGCGAGAATCGCGCCTACTGCTATCACCGTCAGGCTTGTCGCTGTTTTCATTTGTCTCCAGCCCTTCTTCGTGGCCTTTCCCGGCTGGCCGGGTTATGCCCGGTCATCGCCACCCGAGCGTCGGGACAACAGCAAGTCGCCGAGCGGAACTCTGTTGCTGTCGTCACGACCTAAGGTCGCGGTCACCGACTCGACGACGGTCGACCCATGGGTGACGACAGTCTTAAGCTGCCGGGTGAAGTAGGCGCGGCGGTCGGGGCCGGCCGCGAACCACATCCCGGCAACCGCACGGCCGATCATGATCAGGCCGAGGGTCTTGAGGTTGAGGAATGACGGCTGGCCGCTGACGGCGAACAAGAAGATCCCGCCGGCGGCCAGCCACCAGAACGTCTGTTTCACGTGCTCACCAGCGATACCAGCGCCCGGCGCGCTCAGGTCCCCGCAGCACGAAGCCGAGTATCCAGGCGATCAGCACGATGACGGCGATCCACCACAGGAGGTGTACTGCGAAGCCCAGGCCGAACAGCAGCACCGCCAGCAGCAGGACGGCGATGATAAGAGCCATGGTGGCCGTTCCTTTCGTCGGTATAGGCACTGCAACTTGCCCCGCCGCCGACGGTTAAACATGCACGGGTAGGTAAGCCCCAAGGCCGGAAGATCTTCGCGTTTATCCCACCGATTCGGAGGTAGTTCCCGGCTCACCCGCGCGGCCTGGCCGCCAAGCACGCAAGCTCACGCCGCGCGGTCAGGGGCGGTCATGGCGACCGCCCCTTACCGAACCGGAAGAGGCTGCGATGAAGATTGGCGCGATCATTCTTGTTATCTGGCTCATCATCGGCGCGATTGCCGGTGCGCAGCGCGGCTACTACAACGGCAGCGTGTCGTGCGCACGAGCCGGGACCATCATCGTCACGGTCATAGCCGGGCCGCTGAACTACGTCGGCGCGAACCCGAAGGTCCATTGCCACGTGCCCCAGCCGAGCAAGTAGAGCCGAGTAAATAGCGTGGCCGAATTCCCGATGACTGCGACAGACTGCGTGGATGCGACGTGCCTTTGCCAAAGCACTGGGTGAGCTTGACGACGACCAGCTCGACGCGCTCTACGGCATCTCGGACCCGCTTCAGCCGGAGCAGGTCGCCGAGCTGCTCGAAGGATCGGGAACACGGTGGTGGATCGCAGGTGGCCGGGCGGCCAGAGCGGGTTCAGCCGCCCGGCACCATGACGACACCGACGTGGCGGTGGACGTCTCCGGCCTCGGGGCTCTGCGCGCGCACCTGTCGGACTGGAACCTCTGGGAAGCTCACGAGGGGACGCTGCGGCCGTTACTGCCGTCGGACAGTTTGCTTAAGGGCCGTGAGCAGCTGTGGATGCGGCGTGACTCCAGCCAGCCCTGGCGGCTGGACATCCTGCTCGACTTCAGCTCCGAATACGGTCCTGACGAGTGGGTGTTCAAGAAGGACCAGCGGATCCGGGTGCCCTGGGACCGTGCCTTGCAGGTCATCGACGGGATCAGCTACCTGCGGCCGGAACTGGCGCTGCTGCACAAGGCGCACCTTGACCGGCAGAAAGACCGGGCCGACCTGGCGGCCGCCCGGCTGCGGCCTGAGGTCCGCGCCTGGCTCGCGGACACCCTTGACGAACTCGGCCGTCACGAGTGGGCCGTGCTAGCCCGTTCTTCGGATACCCAGGGGGCGAGTTAGCCGCCCGCTCGGCTGAAGACCACCGCCTGTTTTCTCGCTGAAAGTTGGTTCTTTGATTTTTGGAGCTATTCGGGGGTGGGTAGAAAGCATTTATGGTGGACCCGGGGGATGCGCTATTAGAGTTGCGGCGAGGTAACCAGCGGTGGGTTACCGGGGATCTTGAGCATCCGCATCAAACTGTCGCGCGGCGCGAAGAGACTTCCCACCATCAGGATCCGTTCGCGGTGGTGTTCTCGTGTATTGATTCGCGGGTTCCGCCGGAGATCGTGTTCGACCGGGGGATCGGGGACCTGTTCGTCATCAGGACGGGCGCCCAGGTGCTCGACCGGTCCATCGTGCTCGGCAGCATCGAGTTCGGGCCGAACGGGTACAACTCCCAGCTCATCGTCGTGCTCGGGCACAGCGAGTGCGGGGCGGTCATCGCGGCGATCGGCGTCTTCGAGGGCGGGGATCCGCCGCCCGGTCACATCGGTGCGGTGGTCGACGCGCTGCGTCCGGCCTATCTGGTGGCCAAACCTGAGCCGGGCAGCCTGGTCGACAACATGGTGCGCGCGCAGGTCAGGCTGACCGTCGCCGAATTGAAGAGCGACCCACTGCTGGCGAAGCTGATGGTGGAGAAGGGCCTGCGGATCGTGGGCGGGCACTACGACCTGTTCACTGGGGTGGTCGACATCATCGCGTAGGCGAACGATTGCAGGCGTTCGCGGTGAGTTCATCTCGGTGTTGGCCGGGCGCTTACCGCGCGCCAGCCTCGGCGCGTAGACGTGGGCTATGTCTATCTTGTCCTTGGCCAGGGCGACGGCGCTCGGGGCCGGATTGCTGCTCGCTGGATCATCTATCGCCTCGGCGGCGCCGCTGGGCGGCGGTCACGTCGCGAAGCACGGGCTTCGGGTGCGTCGGGTTCTTGACGGGAAGAAGCTGCGGCCCGGGCTGGTCGGTTCCGATCGGCTGAGGCGGTCTGCCGGCTCTCTTACTCGGGGACGGCCATTTCGCCTAGCAGGGACCAGTCGTCCTGGTCGACTGCGAAGTTGATGATCTTGGGCGTGGCCGCGAGGTGCGGCGGCATCTTCTGCCGCGCGGCCTTGAAGTGGTCGGACTGGACGTGGGCGCCGCCGGCGTCGCCGTCGCGGAAGGCTTCGACCAGTACGTACTCGTTCTGGTCTTCAACGCTTCTCGACCAGTCGAACCACAGGCAGCCCGGCTCGGACCTGGTGGCCTGCGTGAACTCGGCGGCGATCTGAGGCCACTGGTCCGCGTACTCGGGCTTGATCTGGAACTTCGCGGTGATGAAGATCATCGGGCGGTTTCCCTAATTTTTGTGCGGGCGTGCCGGTGCGTCAGTTCTATCAAGCTAGGGGGCAGTCGCCGCACAGGCCGCCGGCTGGGGTGCGGTAGTACAGGCAGCAGCTGCGGCGGACGAAGGCTGGTTCTGCTGCTCGCAGGTTCCCTGAGCCGCGCAGGTTCTGGTGGGCCAGGGCGCGGGTGGCGAGCGGGCGCCAGTCGCCTTCCTCCAGGCGCGGGGCGAGCAGGCGCAGCCCGTTGATCAGCGCAGAGGCTGCGTTGTCGTGGAGGATGGCGGCGGAGAGGCTTGTCCTGGCCTGGATGGCGGTTGCCAGCGGGAGCAGGTGAGCGGTGAAGCTCCGGTCCAGGAGCTCGTCGAGCAGCGATTCGACCGGGCCCTGCCAGCCGGGACTGGGCGGCAAGCCGAGCTGGATCAGCTCGGTAGCCGGCGCCCGGTACCTGAGCTGGTCGGCCGGCACAAAGGGAAGGTGGCCGCCGGTGATGAGGCAGCCGAGTTGTGGTGACAGCAGCCGGGCCGCGTAGCCCTGATAGAACAGCGACGCCGCAACCCGGCGCTCGCCGCTGCCGAGCCGTTCTGCCGCGGTGTCCAGCAGTTCGTCGAGCGGGCCGGTCTTGAGTTCATATAGCTCGGCTGCCGATCGCCAGCCCGGCTGATGATCGATGACCGGGTCCGCGAGCTGGAAGTACAGGCCGAGCGCGTCGCTCGCGGTTCGCGCGGCCGCGACCTGCTCGGCTGTCGCCGGGGTGAGCGCCTGGCCGGTCACGCCGACGCGGTGAGGTCCAGCGTCATGAACGCGCTGGTCTGGTTTGCCTCGTAGTCGCCGAAGGGGCCGCAGGGCACGAAGCCCGTCTTTGTATACAGCGACCTGGCCGGGGCGAACTCGGCCATGTTCCCGGTCTCCAGGCTGACCCGGCTGACCCCGCGTTCCCTGGCGACCGCCAGCAGGTGATCGACCATGGCCAGGCCGATCCCGCGTCCGCGCGCTGCCTGGGCGGTGTGCATGGACTTCAGTTCGGCATGCGTGCCGTCCAGTTGCTTGAGCGCGCCGACCGCCAGCAGTTCGCCATCCGTGCGGTAGCTGAAGAACGTCACCGAAGGATCGGCCAGTTCATCGGCCTCCAGCGCGAAGACGCCTTCCGGCGGCGTGGTCGCCCGGGCGAACTCCAGATGCCGTCCCAGCAGTTCGCGCACGTCCGCCGCGCGCGGATCATCGACCTCGATCACCCCATCGCTCACGAGGTCGACTGTAGAGCAGCCCTGCTCGCGCTTCCAGGTAGTGCCGTTCCAGTGCAGCACCATGGACGTCTTGCCGTCCGTGTCGCCGACGTCCCACGCATTGCGGGGCGACATGGCGGACACGCTGTTCAGGCCGGCGAACTTCGGCACCGACCGCCCATGCGTTGGCAGCGGCGTCTTCCCACCAGTTGCGCTGTCTTCCCATCGGTTAGGCTGGACATTTATCCGGTATGCGGTATTTGTAACCGCCCTGATCAGGGGTAAGCCAGCGCAACCGGTGGTAAGCCAGCGCAACCGGTGGCAGGTGGCGCCCAGCCGGCGGGAAACGGGTCGACGGGACCACCGCAAACCCGGCGAAACGCCCGCCGCACCCCACCGCCCGCGCCCGCCTTCCTGCGCCCGCCGGCGTGGCTTTGGGCCGACCGTCTTGGGGGGCACTTTGCTGTTGTCCTGGCTACAGCTAGGTGCCCCCGACGGCGGCCGGGAAGGTGAAATCAGCGTTTCTCGCGCTTCCAGGTGGTGCCGTTCCAGTGGGCGAACAGGCCGCAGCAGCCGCCGCCGTAGTAGCCGACCGCCCAGGCGTCTTTGGCTGAGATCGTGGCGACACCGTAGAGGCTGTGACTATGCGCGTTGGCTGGTACGGGCGGGCTCTTGAATCGCTTCCAGGACCTGCCGTTCCAGTGCATGATCGCGATGCCGCCGCCCTCGTAACCCACGGCCCAGACATCCCTGGCCGACGCGGCGGACACGCCGTTGAGTGCGCCGTCGGTGCCGCCCGGGGTCGTGAGCTGCTTCCAGGTCCTGCCGTTCCAGTGCTCTGCGAACGCCCCGGTATGGCGGTCGCCGACCGCCCAGGCGCTGGAGGCCGACAGCGCGACTACGGCGGTCAGGTCTCTGGCGGCGCCGTCCTGGCTGGCGACGTGGACCCACCTGGCGCCGTTCCACCGCAGGACCAGCGAACCCTGCGGGCCAGCGCCAACGGCCCAGGCGCTTCGGGCCGACACCACTGCCACGCCTTGCAGTATGCCGGGGTCAGGGCTGGCGACCTTGGACCAGTTGGAGCCGTTCCAATGCAACGTAATGGTGCGGCAGGTATTGCAGTCGCCCTTCCCTGGTCTGAGCAGGTAGCCAACCGCCCAAACGTTGCGGGGCGAACTCGCCGCCACGGAGCTGAGCACGCCGCTCTTCACCGGGCTGGCGACGTCGCTCCACCTCGTGCCGTTCCAGTGAAAGATCACCGGGGCGCCGCGGAGAGAATAGCCCACCGCCCAGGCGTTGCTGGCGGAGGTAACGGCGACGCCCGACAGCTCAGTATCGGCGGTGGTGCCTGGGTTGGGGACGGAGGTCCAGTGGCGGCCATTCCAGCGCTCGGTATAGGCGCTGCCGACCGCCCAGATGTAGCTGGGCGACAGCGCGGCGACGGACATCAGCGGACCGACCACCAGCGGCGGGGCGGGCGGCGGGGCAAGCGGCGGAGCGGCCGGGGGTTTGCGGCTGACCACCGAGGCCACCGAGGCCAGCGGGGCCTGGCCGATCCCTGTGCTCGCGAGCACAACGCCGGCGATCAGCAGCCAGCGTCCGACCGGACCGATGAAGGTGCGCAGGGAGTGCGGCATCGCAAATCCTCCGATTCCAATTCGCGCTGCGCAGTAGACGCCCGGCGCACTCCATCGGTTTACCGCAGCTCGCGGCTCCGCGATCATGCACGCGGCGGGCGCGGATGTCGGCCGGGGCGAGCGCGTCCGGCCGGTCGTCAGCGGTCACCCGTAGCCCGGTCGTTCCAAAATGACCGCAGGCTGGTGCATACGGGTCAGGTTGCGCCTGATACACAAGGGCAGGGAAAGCGGCCGAAACCGAGAGGGTAGGTAGCCAGATGAAGGTATGCGTGACCGGCGCGGCCGGGCGAGCGGGCCGGGCCGTCGTGATGGACCTGCTTGCGCACGACTACGACGTGCTCGCCACCGACCTGTACATGCCGCCCGATGACGGCACCGCGATGGATGAGGTCGACTTCATGGTCGCCGACCTGACCGACTTCGGTCAGGCGTTCGAAGTGCTCAAGGGCATGGACGCCGTGGTTCACCTGGCCAACATCCCGGCACCGGGCCTGCGCCCGCCCGCCGTCACGTTCAACAGCAACATCACGATGAACTTCAACGTCTTCCACGCCGCGGCCGAAGGCGGGCTGGCCAGAGTCGTCTGGGCCTCAAGCGAGACCACGCTCGGGCTGCCGTTCGATACCCCGCCCAGGTACGCGCCGATCGACGAAGATCACTATCCCGTGCCGACTTCGACCTATGCCCTGTCCAAGGTCGCCAGCGAGACGATCGCCGAGCAGATCGCAGGCTGGTCAGGCATCCCGTTCGTCGCGCTGAGGTTTTCCAACATCCTCGGCCCGCGCGAGTACACCGACGACTTCCCGCAGTGCTGGGATGACCCGTCCCGCCGCCGGTGGAACCTGTGGGGCTACATCGACGAGCGCGACGCCGCCCAGGCCTGCCGCCGCGCCCTGGTCGCCGAAGTCAGCGGCGCGTCCAGTTACATCATTGCCGCCGCCGACACGGTGATGACCCGCCCGTCCGAAGAACTCCTGCACGAGGTCTATCCCGGCGTCCCGCTCAAGACGCCCGTCCCCGGCACCGCCACCCTGCTCTCCTTCGACCGTGCCCGCCAGGCCCTCGGCTTCGTCCCCGAGCACTCCTGGCGCGACCACGTCTCGCCCGAGAGTTAGGGAGCGACCCGAGGGGGTTGAGGGAGTGGCCGGAGGGGGTGAGGGAGTGGCCCGAGGGGGTTAGGGAGCGGCGCGGCGCCGTCTGGACTGACGACGGAGGAGCGCCAGCGACGAAGGAGGAGGGAAGACGGTGCCTAAAAGCGCCGCTCCCATTGGGGGTTCCAGGGGGTGTCCCCCGGGCCGACACAGTCCGAATTGGGGGGTTGCAGTATGGTTCTGGCCATGACGAGTGGTCTGAGGGATCTGACCGGCAGGACGGCGGTGGTCACGGGCGCCGCCCATGGCATCGGCTCGGGGATTGCCGCCGCCTTGCGCGAGGCCGGGGCGGACGTGCACGGCGTCGACAGGGACACGGTCGACCTGACCGACTCGGGCGCCGTGCACGGCTTCTTCGCCGGCCTCCCGCCGATCGACATCCTGGTCAACAACGCCGGGGGAGTCGTCGGTCAGGTCGGCCAGCCGCTTGAGGAAGTGACCGACGCGCAGTGGCTCGCGGTCGTCAACGCCAACCTGACCACGGCGTTCTTCTGCACCCGGGCCGTCGTGCCCGGCATGAAGGAGCGCCGCTGGGGCCGGATCGTCAACATCTCCTCGGCGGCCGGGCTCACCGTCAGCAAGACGGGCATCCAGGCCTATGCCAGCGCGAAAGCCGCCCAGATCGGCTTCACCCGGCAGATGGCGCACGAGCTCGGCCCGCACGGCATCACGGTGAACTGCATCGCGCCCGGCTTCATCTTGTCCAACCCGACCACGCAGAAGCAGTGGGAGAGCTACGGCCCCGAGGGCCAGGCCGAGCTGGTGCGCGGCATCGCCACCCGCCGCCTGGGTGATCCGGCCGACATCGCGAACGGCGTGCGGTTCTTCACGGCGGAGGCGTCGGCCTGGGTCACCGGGCAGACCATAGCGATTGACGGCGGCAGTGCGCTGCTCTGACAGAGATGGACGCTGACGGCATGAACTCTGCGCGCCTGGCTTTTGACCAGCCCGACACCGCGTTTATCGATGAGCTGGCCGAGTTCGTCTCGATCCCCAGCGTCAGCCGGGACGCTCGCCCGGAGGTCATGCGGCAGGCAGCCGAATGGCTCACCGGCCAGCTTGGATTCGCCACCCCGAGGATCGAGCCGACCGAAGGCCACCCGGTGGTCAGGGCCGACTGGCTCGGTGCCCCCGGCGCGCCGACGATCCTCGTCTACGGCCACTACGACGTGCAGCCGACCGGTGACGACGCTGAGTGGATCACCCCGCCGTTCGAGCTCACTACGGACGGCGACGTCGTGCGCGGCCGGGGCGCCACGGACGACAAGGGCCCGATTTACATCGTGCTGAAGACGGCGCAGGCGTTCATCGGGCAGGAGGGCGCGCTTCCGCTCAACATCAAGTTCCTGTTCGAAGGCGAGGAGGAGATCGGCAGCCCGCACCTGTCCGGCTACGTGCGTGCGCACGCCGACGAGTTGGCCTCCGACCTGGTCGTCTCCGCTGACGGCGCAATGTGGCGGCCGAGCGAGCCGTCGGTCTCGCTGGCTTCCAAAGGCCTGGTCAGCCTGGACATCACGGTCGAGGGCGCGGCCAGCGACCTGCACTCAGGCCGGTACGGCGGCACGGTGGTCAACCCCGTGCACGTGCTTTGCGAGATCCTCGCGAGCTTGCACCACCCTGACGGGACGGTCGCCGTCGACGGCTTTTACGACGGAATCCCGGTGCTGAGTGCTAGTCGACGCAACGAAATAGCCACCGTAAAATTTTCAGCAGAAAGATTTGTGGAAGAGCTGGGACTGCCAGAGGCTCATGGCGAACGGGGCTACTCCACGCTGGAACGCCTTTGGGAGCGGCCCACGCTCGATGTCAATGGCATCAAGGCGGGCGGAAAATACACCGTGATCCCGCACGTCGCGGTCGGGCACGTGTCGTGCCGGCTAGTGCCGGGCCAGGATCCGGACGCCGTGCTCGAGGCGATCGCCGCGCACGTCAGCGCCCAGCCCACCGCCGGGGCCAAGGTCACCGCGGCGCCGGACGCCGCCAGGGTTGCCGCCTACACGATCCCGGGCAGTCATCCCGGGATTCGCGCGGCCACCGCCGCGCTCGAATCGGTGTATCCGGGCGAGGCGGTGCTGCAGGCGTGCGTGCCGGGGACGCTGCCGGCCACCGAACTGTTCGAGTCGGCGCTCGGGGTCAAGACCTTGTTCTTCTCGTTCTCGACCGCCGATGAGAAGTTGCACGCGCCGAACGAGTTCCTGCGCATCCGCCGGCTCCGAGAGGGCATGGCGGCGTGGGAGCAACTCTGGCGCCTGCTAGCCGACGAACTGAACTAGGGGGGACCGCCGTGCGGGTCACGATTAACGACAACGAACTCAACGTCGAGGTGCTGGGGCCCGAGGGCGCTCCAGTCTTGATTGCTCATCATGGGGGAGGCGGGATCGGGTCGCTGGCTGAGCCGAAGTCGACGTTCGGCCCGCTGGCGGACCGGATGCGGGTAGTCGTGTTCGACGCGCGGGGGTGCGGCGACAGCGAGGGCAAGCCGCCGTTCTCGCACGCGCAGTGGGCGGCTGACATGGACGGCCTGCGCGAATGGATCGGCGCCGAGCAGGTGATGGTCGCCGGCGGCTCGTACGGGGGGTTCATCGCGATGGAGTACGCGATCGCGTATCCGGACCGGACTCTCGGGATGATCCTGCGGGACACCTCGCCTGACAATTCCAACCTGGAGCGGGCGTATGAGAACGCCCGTAACCAGGACCGGGTCGAGATCAACTGGGACAACTTCAACCGGTACTGGAAAGGCGAGATCTACGACAACGAGGACCTGAAGGCGCGCTGGGCCGACATCATCCCGCTGTACGACTTCGAGTACGACGAGGAAGTGTCGAACGCGCGCGTCGAGGCGGGCAAGTACCGCTACGAGGCGCACAACTGGTGCTTCCAGCACAACATGCCGGCTTTCGATCTCAAGCCGGCGCTGCCTGCAGTGCGCTGTCCGACCCTGGTCACGGTCGGCCGGACCGACTGGATCACGCCGGTCTCCTCGGCGGAGACGATCGCCGCGCTGGTCCCGAACTCCACGCTGGTGATCTTCGAGCAGTCCGGGCATTCGCCTCAGTTCGAAGAGGCGGAACTGTTCCAGTCGGTGCTGCGGCAGTTCGCCGACGAGGTGCTGGCTTAGCGGCTCAGGGCGTGAGCTGGCCGGCCAGGACGCCGCTGTCGGTCGCGATCGCGAGCACGCCGTCCGGGCCGAATGCCAGGTCGAACGCGCGGACGCCGAGCTCGATGTGCCTTGGCTGGCCGCCGGTGTCTAGGTCGTAGAGGCTGACGCCGTGGTCGAGCAGCAGCGCGGCGACTGGTCTGGCCTTGACGCGGCCCAGTCGCGCGCCCAGCAACTCGCCCTCGTGGCCGGTCAACAGCGAGCCGTGCAGCTGACCGGTGTTCACGTCGTAGCAGCCCACGTCGCCGTTGTGGCGGGCCACCAGCGCCAGGTCCTGGCCGGCCCGGTCATCGACTGTAAGCAGCCGAGGGCACTGGCCGATCCGGGCCGGGCAGTCGCAGGCACCAAACTCGTCGAGGTAGAAGTGACGGCTCGGTGCGGCGTCCGGATCGCCGGTCACCGCGCACCGCAAGTCAAGCAGGGACTCATTGGCGAGGGCTGCTACCGGCCTGTTGCTGACCCGGCCCAGCCGCCACTGGAAGGGGTAATCCCACTCCCAGGCCTCGTCGTCGTTGTCGACGGGCAGCCGCCAGGGCGGTGCGATCGGCGTGGGCGGGCCCGCATCGGTGAGGTCGAACGCCTGCACCAGGGCCGGCTGGTTGTCCTCGATCGAATTCCAGGCCGCCACGGCGACCAGCCGGTCGTCGAACGTGCCGATGATCACGTCCTCGGCGGGCAGCTCAAGGTCGCCGACATCGTCAACCTTGGTCCCGCCTGACCGGCGGACGCTCACTCCGTGCCCGGCATTGACCACGACGACGGGCCGCCCGCCGAGCTCGGCCACGTCGATGCGAGGCGTCCTGATCGGGTACTTGAACATCGACCACCAGTCCGTATGCTCCCCGTCGGAGAGCCGGTACAGGTCGGTGTTGTCGCACTTCAGGATCGATACGTGCCGCGAGTGGTACTCATGGATGGCCACCACGTGCGGGTCGGGGCCGCCAAGGATCCCGACCGACGCGGCGTCAACGAACGGTCCCTCGGGATCCGCCTCAAGGCGATTCCACCACAGGACGCGCCAATCGGTTGATTCAGTCATGGGGTAACGAGCCTATCCGGGTCGCTCTTCATGGCCCGCGATCCGGTTCAATGCAGGCATGAGCGAAGCGGATTGGTCTGAAGTTGACGGCCTGATCCGGACGCGCGGCGGCGCGGCTCAGCTCTGCGTGATCCACGAGGGCCGAATCGTCTTTGATGGTTCTCATGGGTGCAGGGACGACTCGCTGTTCTGGTTGTTCTCGGCCAGCAAGCCGCTGGTCGCCCTGGCCGTGCACCTGCTCGCCGAGCGTGGCGAGCTGTCGCTGGACGAGCCGGTCGCCTCTTACTGGCCGGAGTTCGCTCAGCGGGGCAAGCAGGCGATCACCGTGCGGCAGGTGCTGCAGCACCGAGGTGGCCTGCCGGTGGCCCGCAGCATGGCCGCCGACGCACTGTCGATGTCCGACTGGGACGCTGCGATCCGGGCCATCGAGACCGCCAAGCCGTCGCTGCCGCCCGGCGAAGGACCGGCTTACCACATCCTCAGCTTCGGGTTCATACTCGGCGAGCTGGTCCAGCGGGTCAGCGGAGCGCCGCTGACGGACTTCGTGGGGACCTCATTTCTCGGTCCGCTCGACCTGCGCGACTCCTTTCTTGGCCTGCCCGACGAGCAGTGGCACCGGCACGTCCCGGTGCGTGGGCGCGACCGGGCCCGGCTGATCAGCCAGCTCGTGATCAACCGGCCGCGAACTCGCCGGGCCGTGATCCCGGCGGCCGGGCTGTCCGCCACGGCCCGCGACGTCGCCCGGCTTTACCAGGCGGTGCTGGGCGGCCGGGTGATTGCGCCGTCGACGCTGGCCGTCGCGACTGCACCGTCAAGTGACGGCGAGGTGGACCGGTTCCTCAAGCTGCCGGTCCGGTGGGCGGCCGGCTTCCAGCTCGGCGGTGAACGCGGCGTGCTCGGCGGCTCAGGCGCGATGGGCGCGCTGGCCAGCAAGCAGACGTTCGGCCACAACGGCAGCTACGCCTGCCTGGCCTGGGCCGATCCGCAGCGCTACCTGGTCATGGCCTACCTCACCAACCTGCTGGTCACCAGGGCAGCCGGTACCCGGCACATGGCCGCCGTCAGCGACGCTGTGCGTCGAGCCTGCACCTGACATCGCATCGCGCCCAGCCCCGCGCGCCAGCCCCTCGTGCCCCGCGCCAGCCCCCGTGCCCCGCGTCAGCCCCTCGTGCCCCGCGCCAGCCCCCGCCTTGCGCCCGGCCCCCGCCTTGCGCCAGCCCACGCGCCTTCCTCGCTCCTCGTCCTCGCCTCCGGAGGCCGAACGTCACTTCAGTCTCACGGTCACCGGCAGCATCATCGGCCACCCGCCCGCTGTCATGATCATCGCGACATCTCGGATGAATGCGCATATTCATCAGGGATCCGGAGGATGAATGAGCATATTCATCCGGCCGGGACTACCGGGTGCGCCGCACCAACCTGCACTTTCGCTCCAACCGCAACACCAGCCCCAGACGGTTGCCCCAAAAATTGGTGATCCTGCATTTAGCGTGGCTGCGGGGTGGTGTAGCCGTTGGCGTGGGCGTAGTGGATCGCCTGAGCCCGGTTACGGGAGCCGGTCTTAGCGAAGATCCGGTTCACATGCGTCTTGATCGTTGCCTCGCTGACGAACAGCGCGCGGGCGATCTCCCGGTTCGACTGGCCGGTCGCGATCAGGCGGAGCACCTCGGATTCGCGCGGCGACAACCCGGTCTCCGGGTCGTCACCCTGCGGCGGGATCGGACGTAGTGCCTGCGCCGCGGCTGATAGCAGCCGCTGCTGGACCGAGGCGTCCAGCACTGCCTGGCCTGCGGCGGCCGCGTGCACGGCCCGTCCGATCTCAGCCCTAGTTGAGTCCTTGGTCAGGTAGCCGACCGCGCCTGCTTGCAGCGCGCTGACGATCGACTCATCGTCGGAGTAGGTAGTGAGCACCACAACCTGAGTCTGCGGATGCTCGGCCCTGATCCTGCGGGTGGCCTCGACCCCGTCGCAGCGCGGCATGTTCAGGTCCATGAGCACCACCTGCGGGCGCACCGCCGCGACCGTGGCGACGGCAGCTTCGCCGTCAGCGGCCTCGCCGGTGACCTCGATGCCTGGCAGCGTGCCGAGCAGCAGCACCAGGCCTTCGCGAACCGCGGCCTGATCGTCGGCAACCACCACGGTCACCGGCGGCAAAGGCTCGCTCACGTCGGGACCCGCAGCACAACCCGCCAGATGCCGCCCTCGGGGTCAGTCTCGGGGCCAGCCGACACTTCGCCGCCGGCTAGCGCGGCGCGTTCCCGCAGGCCGGCCAGCCCGTATCCGGCCCCGGTCTCGGCCAGCGGGCTCTTGGCTTCCGGCGGCGGCAGCGGGTTGGTGACGTCGACAGTGATCTGGCCGGGCTCGAACGCCAAGTTCAGCGAAACCGGCTGGCCCGGCGCGTGCTTGCGCGCATTGGTCAGCGCCTCCTGCGCGGTTCGGTACGCGGTCAGGCTCGTCTCGGCCGAGACCGTCCTGGCCGATCCGATGACGGAGTAGTCGATGGCCAGGTCGCCGACCGCCCGGTTCTGCTCGGCCAGCGCTTCGAGCTGGTCATGCAGCGGTGCGGCGTCGTCATCCCGCAGCGCTAGTACCGCCCGGCGGGCCGCTGCCAACCCCTCCCTGGTCATCGTCCCGGCCCGGGTCAGGCAGGCGATCGCGTTGGTCAGGTCGGGATCAGCTTCTGGCCCGCCGCTGGGGCCGAGCAGTCCCTCGGCCGCTTGCAGGTTCACCGACACGGCCGCCAGTGAATGGGCCAGCACGTCGTGGATCTCCCTGGCGATCCTGGATCGCTCGGCGAGTGTCGCCGCCTGGGTTTCCGCCTCGTGCACGCGCTGGGTCTGGGTCAGCATCTGCTCGGCTCGTTCGGTTCTCAGCCGGTAGTTGCGGCGGGTAAGGCCGATCATCCAGGCCGCGATATACGCGAAGGGATAGCCGATCAGGAACCCGGGTCCTGCATCGGTCACCAGCCCGGCGATCAGGAACGCCGCGACGGCTTCCGCGGTGATGCCAGCCGAGATCTCGGTCCGCAGCTGATCACCGGCGCTGAAGGCGACCAGGCAGCCTATGACGGCCGCCGCGCTTCGCGGCGACATGCCGGTCAGTACGCCGCCTGACCCGGCCATCACGATCAGCGCGATCATCCTCGGCACCGGCCGAGATCGGGCCAGCAGCCAGCCGATCCACCCGATCACGGACGCGCCCAGCAGCACGGCCAGGACGACGCCTCTGGTGCCTTCGGTCCAGGGCCGCCACCAGACCACCGAGACGATCACGATCCCGGCCGCGACTCCGGTCGCCCGGATGACGTCAATGACGCGGGTTACATCCACAGTGGAGGCCTGGGGAGCCGACCCGCCGGAACCCGCCGCGGGGCCGGTTGACCTTGAAATCTCCACCTGGTCTCCACCCCGGATCAAGCCATCGGGCGACGCGCTGCTGTGCGACTGACTTCTAGCGTGGCGAGTGCTCAAGCGCACGCGCGCTCGCTGTTCTGAAACTTATACCGAAATACCCTGCTTAGGGAGAGAGCCGCAATCATGGACGCTAGCGTCTGGATCCTTAACCTCGTCATTCTCGCAGTGGTGTTGTACGCCGATCTCGGTCGGCGCGCCGTTGGCCCATGGCGGCTGCTCCGTCCGGTCATTGCCGCAGCCGTGATCATCCCCTGGTTCTTCAAGGGCGCCTCGTCCTCGGGTCGTGGCCTTGCCCTCGAAGTTGCCGGCCTAGCGGTTGGTCTCGCGATCGGTTCGCTGGCGGCTTCGTTCATTCATGTCAGCTACGACAGCGAGGCCGGCCGGGCGGTCTCCCAGGCCAGTTGGCCGTATGCGCTTGTCTGGGTGGTCGTGACCGGTGCGCGGATATTCTTCACCTACGGAGCCAGTCACCTTTTCGGCCAGCAACTTGGCGGCTGGATGGTGTCCAACACGATCACCGTTGGCGCGCTGACCGACAGCCTGATCTTCGTCTCCATCGCCATGCTGCTCGGGCGCACCGGCATCCTGGCCATGAAGGCGCGGCTGGCCACGTCTCGGGCCACCAGTGCCGGCAACGGCGCGCTGGCCAGCGCGGGCTGACAGACCAGCCGGTCCCGGACCGGGCCCTCCAGGGAGGTGATGGAATGTTCTACCTGATCGCGAAGTGGATCAAGAAATGGAAGGCGCGCCGGCAGGCTTCCTGAAAGCCCGCCGGTCGTCGGCATAATTGACCGATATGACGGCATCGATCACCACGCTGGAACTGGCGGCCGCGAAGACCTGGCGGGCACCGGATGAGGCCAGGCTGGGGGATTGGCTGCTGCGAGCGGCTGACGGCTTCACCAGCCGGGCGAATAGCGTGCTGGCGATCGGCGACCCCGGCCTGCCGCTCCCGGCCGCGATCGACCAGGTGCTGGACTGGTACCAGTCTCGCGACCTGCCCGCGCAAGTCGCCGTCGCTTACCCGCCCCATCATCCGGACGGGCACCCGATCGACGCGTTCCTGGCCGCCCGTGGCTGGACGGTTCGCGGCGGCGCGCTGGTGATGACTGCTCCGCTGGCTGAGATCGCCGGACTGCTGGACCCGGATGAGACGGCTCGTGTCAAGGTGCTCGATGAAGCCGACGACGGCTGGCTGGACTGCTACCGGTGGCATGAAGAGTTGCCGCCGCCGGTCTCGCGTCAGGTATTCGCGTCGGCCCCATGGCAGGCGTTCGGCGCGATCCGGGCGCTCGGCGCGACCGTCTCGATCGGCCGGGTGGCGATGGCCGACGGCTGGGCCGGCCTGACTGCGATCCGGGTCGACCCGCAGCACCGCCGCCAGGGCCTAGCTCGGGTTATGACGGCGGCTCTGGCCAAAACGGCGGCGAGCCGCGGCGCGGACGGTCTCTACCTGCAGGTCGAGACCGGTAACGCAGCGGCTCGCGCGCTCTATGAGCGGATGGGATTCACCTATCACCACGCCTACCACTTCCGGCTAGCGCCGGACGGCGGTGCGGGTCAGGTCTAGGCCGGGTCGTTCCCGGCGCTCGGCTCGAAGTCCAGCGAGCACGAGTTGATGCAGTAGCGCTGGCCAGTCGGCGTCGGCCCGTCGTTGAAGACGTGGCCGAGGTGACCGCCACAGCGACGGCACACCACCTCGGTGCGGCGCATGAACAAGCTGTTGTCCGGCCGCAGTTCGACCGACTCGGCAACGGCCGGCTCGTAGAAACTCGGCCAGCCCGTGCCCGACTCGAACTTGGTGCCGGACGCGAACAGCACGCTGCCGCAGCCGGCGCAATTGTAGGAGCCGTCCGCCTTATTGTGGACGTACTCGCCGGTGAACGCCG
>DASYAT010000215.1:0-17563 GCA_036501205.1 Streptosporangiaceae bacterium
GACGTCCCATCTGAATGTGTATCGCTGCATGCGCCGATGAATGCGCTATACAAGTAAGCGGTGCAAGGGAGCGAGATGCCGCCTACGGACGCGTCGTTGTCCGCGCCTGGCCAGAGGCCGGGTGGGGACAGGCTCGATCGTCTGCGGCGTGCTTACGACAGGGCACCGCTCGCGCTCAAGATCGTGATCGTGGCGGTGTGCGTCGTCGTCGCACCGTTTATTGCGCTGCTCGCACCCTTCTTCGCGCCGTACGCCATCTTCTCCGGCAGCCGGTCGATCTGGGCGACGTTCTCGCTGGTGATCGTCGGCGGCTACCTGGTCGCGATACAGGGGCATGGCGATCTAGTTCCGCGCGTCACTCTGTACCTAGTGCCAGTTGTCGCTGCCCTGATCGCGCATCTCGGCGTGCTGGGCCGCTGGTATGCCCCGTGCCGCACGGTCGCATGGGTTTTGCTGCTGGCCCTGTTGCCGGGTGTTGTGTACTTCCAAGACCTTAGCCATGGCACCTCGTACATCGGCCCTGGTCTGGCCTGGTTGCTTACCTCGGTCGTGCTCGGCTGGCGGCTCGCTAAGGCCTGGCAGAACAACAGGCAGGAAGCCAACTTGCAACAACTGCGCGGCCGTGGCCCGACCGCGCCAGGTGGCTGGTCGCCGGGCCAGCCCCAGCGCCGACCCGGTCCAATCGGCGGTGGCCAGCCCGGCCCGCAGGCTCCAGGTGGCCGGCTGCCGCCTAGGCCCGCGACTAACGGGCGTCCCGGCCCCGACCAGGACGGCCGCCTGACCGCCGGCGCCCGAGCCGGCCGGTCGGCTTCAGCCGGCCCTGGTGGTGTCGCGCCAATGGCCGACCGCGCCAGTGGAATCACCGATCCTCCGGCCATTACGGTCGAGGAAGCGATGGCCGAACTCGACTCGATGATCGGCCTGAATGCCGTCAAGGACCAGGTCAGGACCATCGCCGCATCAATAGAAGCGGCCCGCAGGCGAGCCCTGGCCGGCATCGGTGCCGAAAAGCCGATGCAGCACTTCGTCTTCCTCGGCCCGCCCGGCACGGGCAAGACGGCCGTCGCCCGGATCGTCGCCAAGGTCTTCTATGCTTTCGGCCTGCTCGACGTGCCGACCGTGGTCGAGGCCCAGCGCAGCGACCTAGTCGGTGAGTACCTGGGCGCCACCGCGATCAAGACCAACGAGCTGATCAACTCCGCGCTCGGCGGCGTGCTGTTCATCGACGAGGCCTACAGCCTGGTCAACGAGGGCGACGGGCAGAATGACCGGTTCGGCAACGAGGCCGTCCAGGCGCTGCTGAAGCGCGCCGAGGACGACCGGGACCGGCTCGTGATCATCCTGGCGGGCTACGAACGTCAGATGGAGTCCTTCCTCGGCAGCAACCCAGGTCTCACCTCACGCTTCGCCGTCCGCATCAAGTTCGGCGGCTACGCACCGACCGAGCTCATGCAGCTCGCCGACCTGTACGTCGCGCGCCGAGGCGAGATCATCGAGCCGCAGGCCCGCTCCGTGCTGTGGCGGATGTTCGAGGAAGTCGGCCGCCGCCGGCTGGCCGACGAGCTCGGCAACGGCAGGTTCGTCCGGTCGCTGCTCGAACGCGCGGGTCAGGCCAGGGACGTCCGGGTCATGAGCGGTTCGACCGAGCCCGCCGCCACTGACCTGATCACCCTGCACGGCAGCGACTTCGAGCGCGGCTACAGCGAGCTGACCTCGCGCTACCGGGGCTACGACGAGACGCCGACGCTTGAGAGCGCGCTCGCCGAGCTGGACGAGCTGATCGGGCTCGATCCGGTGAAGCGGCAGGTGCACGAGATCGCCGCCCAGCTCAGGGTCGCGCGGCTGCGCGATGCCCACGGCCTGACCAGCCAGCCGCCGGTCAGGCATTTCGTCTTCACCGGCCCGCCCGGCACGGGCAAGACCACGGTCGCGAGGATCCTGGCCCGGATCTTCGCCGCGCTCGGACTGCTGGTCAGGCCCGGCGTGGTCGAGGCGCACCGGGTCGACCTAGTCGGTGATCACCTGGGCTCGACCGCGATCAAGACCAATAAGCTGATCGACTCAGCGCTCGGCGGCGTGCTGTTTATCGACGAGGCGTACTCGCTGTATAACGACGGCTACACCGGCGGCGACGCGTTCGGTGCCGAGGCCGTCGCGACCTTGCTGAAGCGCGCCGAAGATGACCGGGAACGCCTGGTGATGGTGCTGGCCGGCTACACCGATGACATGAGCAGGTTCCTGCGCACGAACCCAGGGCTGTCGTCCAGGTTCAGCACCAGGATCGCGTTCCCCAGCTACCGGCCGGACGAGCTGGTCCAGATCGCGCGGATCTTCGCCGACCAGGCCGGTGACACGTTCGCGCCGGACGCCATCCCGGTGCTGACCGAGGTCCTGACGCTGGCCTGCGAGCAGAATCGGATCGACGAACTCGGCAACGGCCGCTACGCCCGGTCGCTTTACGAGCGCGCGTGCGCCTCCCGCGACCTCCGCGTCGCCCGGTTCGGTGAGGTCGCGAGCGCGGCCGAGCTAACCACCATCGCGGCTGTTGACATCGAGGCCGCCTACCGTGGCATCGGTGGCTGATCCGCCCGATCGTACTGTCGCTCTGCCCGTCCCCACCCCTCAGACCTCGGCCGCATCGCCTGCGGGCTGATCACCTTTCAGTTCCTTTAGGGAGAAAATTTGCGCGGGTTCGTTTCCTAGCTGCCAAAGCCAATCTCGTCACCGCGACTCGCCGCCGCGTCTCGAAGCGCGGCGGGTGTCGTGTGCGTGTCTCGCTTCCGCGACTCGCGTGCTGTGTCTGGACGCGCGCGGGTGCCGGTTGCGTTTCTCGCTTCCGCGACTCGCTGCAGCGTCTGGACGCGCGCGGGTGCCGTCTGCGTTAGCGGGTGTCGGAGGCGTCTGGGGCTGGCGTTGCGGATGGGGCAGATGGTGGGTTTGCGGTCAGTGCCCGGCTGTGCCCCAGCTTGGCCGACCGGGTGAATGTGCGGATTCACCCCCTCGATCCAATATGAATATGCGGATTCACCCGGATTGTCGCGATGATCTTGATGGCGGGCTGGTGGCTGGTGGTACTGCCGGGTCCTGCGTGACTGATGTGACGCCTTCCGGAACCGGGAGGTCGGTCACGCCGTCATCGAGGAGGTCGGCCTGCGCGGTAGTGAAGCGGACTTTGTCGCCCGGCCGCAGTTGCGCCGCCAATCCGGCGTCGGCGGTGGTGACGACCGCGACCACCGGATACCCGCCGACCGTCGGATGGTCGGCGAGCAGCAAGATCGGCTGCCCATCGGGCGGAACTTCGATCGAGCCCGTCACCATGCCCTCGCTGGGCAGTTCGCGGCCGGTCAGCCGGGGGAGCGGCGGGCCGGACAACCGCAGCCCGGTCCGGTTACTCGCCGGGCTCACCGTGTAAATCGAGCCGCACAGCAAGTCGAGCGCGTCGGCACCGAACCAGTCGAGTCGCGGGCCGCCGATAATCCGCAGCCGCGCAACGTCCCCGCGCGGGGGGATAGTCGATCTGGGCGGTGGCGGAGCCGAATCCTGGCGGCGCTCCGAGCCGACAGCCAGCATGTTCCCCGTCCGCAACGCCCCGCCGCCCAACCCTGACAGCACGTCCGCCGACCGACTGCCAAGCACGGCCGGCGTCGCCAGCCCGCCGGCCACCGCGAGATAGGTACGCAGTCCGGCGGTGGGTGCGCCGATGCTGACTAGCCCTCCGTCCGGCACCCGAACACTGGCGCCGAACTCGACCGCTAGCGTCCCTCGCGGGGATGGGGATGGGGATGGGGATGGGGATGGGGACGGGAGAGATGAGGATGGGGGTTGGCGGGATTGATCCGGCTCGACCGCCAGCGTCACTGCGGCCGGTGCGCCAGTCACCGCGAGCCGAAGATCGCCGAAGCAACGAAGCACGGCCCGGCCGAGTGTCAACTCGATGCC
The DNA here is from genome assembly GCA_036501205.1 of Streptosporangiaceae bacterium. Taxonomy (GTDB): domain Bacteria; phylum Actinomycetota; class Actinomycetes; order Streptosporangiales; family Streptosporangiaceae; genus Chersky-822. Next base: position 3,940 of record DASYAT010000215.1, read on the forward strand.
CGCCGCGCCGTCAGGGTTCCCGACCAGCCGATTGGCCCAGATCAAGCTGGCCGAGTCGGCGGCTCCCGACGGGGGCACGCCAACCGCCGCCCCGCGCCGCCCGAGATCCTGCACGGTCGCGAATGGCCCCGGCCTGACCACCTCAATGCGCGGCCCAGTCGTTGGCTCTGGTGCGGGCCGTGGTTCGGGGCCGGTCTGGGCGGGCCGGTCGCGGACGAGAGCGGTGACGGGTGATCGTTTGGGGATAAAGCGGACCTTGGTGCCGGGGCTGAACAGGGCGGCCGGCTCGTGATCGACGTCCCAGGTGCGGACCGCGGTCCGGCCGAGCAACCGCCAGCCGCCCGGCGACACCGAGGGATACACGGCAGCCAGGCCCGCCGCGATCGCGACCGAGCCGGCCGGCACAGAAACTCTCGGCGTGTCCAGCCTCGGCACGCCACTGAGCCGCTGGTCAAGCCCGGTGAGGTAACCGAACCCCGGCGCGAACCCAAGCCAGCCAACGGTATAGAGCCCGCCGCTGTGCGCCGCGATCACGTCCTCGACCGTCATCCCGGCCAATTCGGCGACATCGGCCAGATCAGGTCCGTCATAACTCACCGGAATCTCGACGAGCCCCGTTTCGGCACCCGGAGGCTCAGCGACCGGCAGACGGGCGACCGCCTGGGCCAGCTCACCCATTGGAATCGAGCCAGGCTCAGCAATCACCAGGACAGTACGCGCGCCCGGCACCACGTCCAGGACACCAGGCAGTTCGGCCGCATTGATCGCGGCGGCCAGCCAGGCGGGCGGATCGCTGGTGTCGAACAGCACCGCGGCATCCCCGGCCGGCCTGGATCTGATCATTTGGTCAGGCGAACGCCGCGAGTCGGACGCCCGCCTGCTCCAATGCCGCCCGGACCGCGGTGGCGAGCGCGACCGCTCCCGGCGTGTCGCCGTGGATGCACAGGGAACGGGCCAGGACCGCGACATCGGAGCCATCGTCCGACTGCACGACGCCTTCGGTCATCATGCGGACAGCGCGGGCGGCGACCCCGGCCGGATCGGTCCGCATCGCTCCGGGCTGGCCGCGCGGCACCAGCGACCCATCCGGGGTGTACCCGCGATCGGCGAACGCCTCGGTGATGACCGTCAGCCCCGAAGCGGCCGCGATCTCGGCCAGGTAGCCGGTGGACAACGTCAGCACCGGCAGGCTGGAGTCATAGGCCTTAATCGCGTCGACCAGCGCAGTCGCCTGAACCCGGTCTTTGCGCACCCGGTGATAGAGCGCGCCGTGCGGCTTGACGTAGCGCACGGCCGATCCCTCGACCTTCGCGAGGCCGTCCAGCGCGGCGATCTGATAGAGCAATTCGGCTTCGAGTTCGCCGGCCGGCACGTCCATCTCCCGGCGACCGAACCCAGCCAGATCCCGGTAAGAGACCTGAGCGCCGATCGTGACCCCGGCGGCGGCCGCCATCGCGCACGCCCGCCGCAGCGTGAGCGGATCGCCGGCGTGGAACCCGCAGGCGACGTTCGCGCTGGTAATGATGCGCATCAGGGACTGGTCATCGCCCAGCGTCCAGGCACCAAAAGACTCGCCGAGGTCGGCGTTCAGGTCGGTGACTGGTTCGGGCACGGCGCCTGTGCTAATCCAGCGGCTCGGGTGGCAGGTTGGCCAGGGCCAGCCTGATCGCATTCTGGTCAGGTCCGGCCGTCCCGACGGCGTCCATCAGCGCGTGGACCACGTCATGCCGGTCAAGACCAAGGTCGAGCAACCGCTGGGCCGCCTCCCACAACTCGGGCGGATCACCGCGCCAGAGCCGGTCGGTCAGGGCCAGATGCTCCGCTAGGTGCTCGCCGGTCGCCGACTTGCCGGAGCGGCCATCGTGATCGGCGGCCATCAGGATGCGCCGGTCCTTGTGGTCGGCCGGGTCGAGAAGGCCGAGGTTGGTGCCGTCGAACGTGCCGTCGAGCACCCCGAACGCGAACGCGCGGCGCGGCAGCGCCTCCAGGTCGCGGTCCGGCAGCAGTCTGGCCACCAGACCCGGCTGCAGGCCGAAGGATGACGGGTCCCGGTACACCTTGCTGAATGCCGACATGCTGTCGAACACCGCGTCCAGCGTCTTGCCGATAGCGGCGGTATCCAGGCCGGACTTGGAGCCGGCCCAGCGCGCCCAGGCCAGCAGCACATGCGGCATCGCTTGCTGCTCTGATCGGGTCAGCATGACCTTGCGCGGCAGCCAGTCGAGCAGGAACGTCTCCATCTTGGCCGGGCTGACCCGCAGCGGCCGGCCGAAGTCCTGGTCGCAGCCGTAGTCGACGATCCGGTCAGTGCACCGGCTGGCTGCTTCAAGGTCCGACAGGTCCTCGGCTTCGTCAGAAGCCAGGAACTCCGCCGCCAGCATGCCCCGGCGGTCTGACCGCCAGGTGGTGCGGCGGCCGACCAGCACGGCTGGCTCGGATAGCGCCGTCACCTTCGTCGACGTCGGCGGCAACGTCCTGATCCGAGCCCGGACGAACGCGTGGTAGGACGGGAACGAATCGCTGACCGGCGGGTTCTCGGCGCGCTCAGTGACCAGCAGCGCGGACTCGAGCAGCTTGCGCGCACCGGGGGAGGAGACCTTGCGGAACCCTGCGTCGGCGCCGCCGTTGCCGGCCGGGCCGCGCTCGGGGCTTCCCAGCTCCTGGCAGCGCTCGAGCAACGTGGTGACCCGCGAGGTGACCCAGCCGTCGCGCAGCATGCCGCTCGCGTTGTAATCGACGACTACGACCAGCGCGTGCTCGTCGGTGCCGGCGTAGCTGAAGAGGCAGATCACCTCGTCCCGGTCGCAGAACGCGTCCGAGTTGACGTAACAATCCCCGGCCTCGACGGCGCCGGCGTGCTCGGCCCAGGCCGGCCTGGCGACCCCTCGCTCCATCAGCGCCAGGGCGGCGTGCTCGGCCTTGATCGCCTGACGCGAGGTACCAAGGCAAGCGATGCCAGACAGCAAGGCGAGTGCGGCCGGAGATCCCTGGTCGGCGGCGTACTCAACGAGTCCCTCGCCCACCACTTCCTCGACCTCAGCGCGGCGCCGGCCACGGGATCGGCCGGTTCGCTGGCCTGGCTGGCGCCACCAGGTGCCCAGCAGTTCGCTGACCATGAGCTCAGCGTCGAGCGGGCTGCGTACCGCCAGCAGCTCGCGCGCAGCGCGGAGCATTTCGGCGAACAAGGCGTTAGGTGGTGCCGCGATGCGGCCGGGCCGCCCGGCTGAGCCTGGACGACGTGATCCGCCTGAAGATTCGGCGTGTCGACTCGGCTGGCTCACATTCCTAGCTTTTCAGATCCGCATCCCGAGATGCCACGCTTAACCGCGGCGCGCCGCCGGGAATGGCTGCGCTTACAGAAGATTACCTGGCACCACCGACACGGCCGACCCCGGCGGAACAAAAGTGCTGACGGCCAGCGGGCCGCCACCCGGCGGTGTGTCCCCTTTCGCCAGCGCTGCGGCAGATGGGCAAGTATGCTGACTGCGGTCGCGCTGGCGGCCTCAATCACGCACGGCTCAACCGGATCGGGCCTGCCGAAGCACCGACGATCTTTCGGTAGATAAGACATAATTCCTGTCCGGGGGAGCATGCCGGGCGAACGGCCAGGCAGCGGAAGACGGCGTACTTCGAAGGAGTTGCGGCTATGTGGCGCGCTCGGCGGCATGGAACCAGGATCGATCTGCAAGCCAAGCCGCGCAGCCGCGCGAGGCGGAAGGCCACGGCTGGCGGCGCCGTGCTGGTCACCTTGATGCTCGCGGCCGCCGGCTGCGGGGCAAATACCAAGGCGACGGCCGGCGGCTCGCCGGTTAATGGCGGCGCGGTGACCTATGCGCTGCCTGCCAATGTGACGCCTTCCGAAATCTTCCCGTTTACCCCGGGTGGTTTCTTCACCATCGTCAACACCGACAACTTGCAGTACCTGATGTACCGGCCGCTGTACTGGTGGGGTGCCAAAGGCTCGCCTTACCTGAACGAAGGCATGAGCCTGGCCTTGCCGCCGACCTACCATGGCCAGACCGTCACGATCACGCTCAAGAAGGGCTGGAAGTGGTCGAACGGCGCCCCGATCACGGCCAAGGACATCATGTTCTGGATGAACATGATGAAGGCCGAAGCGAAACATAACTGGGGCGGCTACGTGCCCGGCGGCATCCCGGACAACGTGACGAACGTCCGTGCCATCAACGCCAGCCAGGTGCAGATGACCGTGACGAAGAAGTTCTCACCGCTATGGTTTACCGCCGATGAGCTGAGCCAGATCACGCCGATGCCGCAAGCGTGGGATATCAGCAGCGCGAACACCAAGAGCGACTGCGCCGACAACGTGAGCGACTGCGCCGCCGTCTTCAACTACCTCACCACTCTGGGGCAGAACAAGAAGACCTGGACCACATCGCCGTTGTGGAAGGTCGTGGACGGGGCCTGGCAGCTGACCGGGTACTCCACCGATGGCACCCTGACCTTCAACTACAACCCGAAGTACTCAGGCCACGTACCCGCGGACCACGTCACGCAGTTTACCGAGGTGCCGTTCACCTCCGAGCAGGCCGAGTTCAACGTGCTGCAAGCGGGCGGTCAGAACGAACTCGACGTCGGCTACCTGCCCACGGTGAACGCGCCAGAGCCGCCGCCCGGTGCCGCGGTCGGTCAGAATCCGGTGGCCGGCTACACGATGAAGCCGGTGTACACCTGGGGCCTGAACTACATCCCGTACAACTTCAGCAAGTCCGACGCGCAGCTCGCGGTCATCTCCCAGGTGTACATCAGGCAGGCCCTGCAGTTGCTCATCAACCAGTCGGCAATCGTCCAGGGCGCCCTGCACGGGTACGGAAAGATCACCAGTGGAGTAGTCGGCGACGCGCCGCCGACCAAGTACCTGTCACCCGAGGCCCTGAAGGGAGACCCGTATCCCTTCAGCATCCAGCGCGCTCGCGCCCTGCTCACCGAGCACGGCTGGACGATCCACGCGGGCAACCAGACCGTCTGCACCAACCCGGGGGCCAGCAGTACCGAGTGCGGCCCTGGCGTCAAGGCGGGCACAAGGCTCAACCTTACCATGCTGTACGCATCAGGCAACGCATGGGTGGAGGCGGCCATGCTGCAGCTGAAGACCAACGCGGCCCAAGTCGGCATCCAGATCGGCCTGACCGCGCAGTCGTTTGACAACGTCCTCAACTGGATCGAGAACGGGGTCAAGAGCTGCCCCGCGTCTGGCTGCCCGTGGGAACTCGCGAACTGGGGCGAGGGCTGGAGCTATGTGCCTGACTACTTGCCGACCGGCGACGAGTTGTTCGAGACCGGTTCGGCGGGCAACCTCGGCCACTACCACAACGCCAGGGACGACCAGCTGATCAAGGCGTCCGTAGAGACCTCGAGCGCGAAGGCAAGTTTGCAGGCTATGTACAAGTGGGAGGAATACCTGGTCAACCAGGTGCCGGTGATGTATGAGCCTGAGGCTCCCGCGGCGCTGGTCGAGACCGTCGACAACCTGCAGATCGGGCCGCTGAACCCAACGCTGGCGCTGGCGCCGGAAACCTGGTTCTTCACCCGGTGACCGGCGCTCGTTGTCCCGGTGATCACCGCAGGTGATCACCTACCTGGTCAGGCGCGCCTTCCAGGCCGTCGTTGTGCTTGTGCTCGTCAGCGTGGTGGTGTTCGGGTTCCGGTGGCTGCTTCCCGGCGGACCCGAACAAGCGCTGTCTGGCGCGAACCCGCGCAGTCCGGCGGTACTGCAATACCTGTCCTGGCTCGGCCAGGTGCTGCACGGCAACCTGGGCTTCTCGACGGTGCAGAGTACCTCGGTCGGTTCGCTGCTCGCCGACAGCTTGCCGAGGACACTCGCGCTGACCCTGCTGGCGACCTTGCTGGCGATCGTCATCGGAGTCCCGGTCGGCTTCGGTCAGGCGCTGCGCCGGGACCAGGCGGCCGACCTGGTGGTACGCGCCCTTACCTACCTGGGTTACGGCATGCCATCTTTCTTCCTGGGCTCGGTTCTGATCTTTGTATTCGCGGTCAAGCTGAAGTGGTTCGGTGCCGAAGGACCGCAGGCCAGCGGGATCGTAGGAGTGTTCAGCGACTGGCGCGACCTGACGCTGCCGGTGCTGACGCTCGCCATCTTTACTGGTGCCGTCTTCGCCAGGTACGCCAGGTCGGCCGCCGTCAAAAGCCTGGCCAGCGACTACGTACGGACGGCCAGGGGATCAGGAGCGGGTCCCGTCCGGGTGATCGCCGGGCACGTCCTGCGCAACTCGTTGATCCCGGTGATCACGCTGGCCGGGCTCAGCCTTCCGCAGATCTTCGGTGGCGCGCTCGTGGTCGAGAGCCTGTTCAACATCGAAGGAGTCGGCTGGCGGCTCTGGCAGGCCGCGCTGAAGCACGACTTCCCTGTGCTGCTCGGCTTCATCCTGGTGATCGCGGCGGGCGCCGTGGCCGGTTCGCTCATCGCTGACATCGGCTATGCCATCGCCGATCCGCGCGTCAGGTATCAGCCGCGATGAGAGGGCGGCACGCCGCGACCCCACGCTGGCAAGCTCGCCTGCAACCGATCCTGCCCCCGGCCAGGAACGGGCAGGCCAGCCAGGCCGCGCAAACCCGGCACCGGCCGGCTGCTGCCGACCACCCGCCTGAGCCTCGGCGATCACGCCGGGTCCTGGCGGTCCTGGTCAGGCCGATCGAAGCGGCAGCGCTGGGGATCCTCGCCGTGATGGTCGTGTTCTGCTTCATCGGCCCGTTGTTCTACCGGCCCGATCTCACGCACGTGAACCTGGCGCTGACCAACCTGCCGCCGAGCGGGAAGCATCCGCTCGGTACCGATCCAGACGGCATAGACGTGCTCGGCCGGCTGATGACCGGCGGCCAGTTGTCACTGGAGGTCGGCATGGCCGCCGGAATCCTCGCGTCGATCATCGGATCACTGTGGGGCGCCACGGCCGGCTATCTAGGCGGCGTCGCCGACGCGGTCATGATGCGCCTGGTCGACGCCGGCTTCGCGATCCCGGCCGTCGTATTGCTGTTGCTGCTGAGCGCCGTCTACACGCCGTCGCCGGCGCTGCTGATCCTCGTGATCGCGGCCACGTCCTGGCTGAGCACGGCGAGATTGGTCCGCGGGGCCGCGCTGACGCTGCGAACCAGGGAATTCGTGCAGGCGGTCAAGACGATGGGCGGCGGGCGGACCAGGACCATCGTCCGGCATATCGCGCCGAACGCACTCGGCCTGATCGCCGTGAATGTGTCCTTCCAGATCGCCGACGCGATCGTGGTGCTGGCCACGCTGAGCTACCTCGGTCTTGGCGTGCAGCCGCCCTCTTCAGACTGGGGCGACATGATCGCGGCCGGGGTTCCGCTGATCTACTCCGGCTACTGGTGGGAGATCTATCCGGCTGGCATTGCGATCATCTCGGTGGCTATCGCCTTCAACTTGCTCGGCGATGCCTTGTCCGACCGGCTTGAGACGGCGGGCCGGCGGCACTGACGTCGGCATTGAGCGACCGGCAACTGCTGGTTACGCCCCTAAGCGGCCCGACCAGGCTAAAATGTTGATGAGCGCCGGTCCTGGGGTGGCGGCACGGCGCATCGATTCACTTGGGCGAGCCCGAGGCAGGTTGAGGTCCAGCAGTGCGGCTAACGTCGCGCCTGTGCCCGACCGGCTCTAGGCGTTGTCCTGACCTGCCGCTTCCTGAGATGACACTGTTCCACATCGGCTTCCCGCTGCGACAGCGGGCCCGTAAGGCGTGGTGCCGCTAACCTTCGTGGGTTGGATGCCGCAGGGAAGGGATCGTCCGTGAGTGCTAGCGGGGATGCGAGGTGCGCGTTGTGAGCGCCTCGACGTCTGTGCCGGCACCATCCGGAGCGCAAGCTTGCGATCTGGCGATGCTCGGATCGCTGATGGAGCGGGCTCCGGTGGGCTTCGCCTTCATCGATGCCGAGTTGCGATTGCAACGGATCAGCAGCTCGCTAGCCGAGATGACCGGTGGAACGCAATCCAGCCAACTCGGGCACTCGCTCGGCGAGGTGTGGCCGCCCGCGGTAGCCGCGGCAGCGGAATCGGCCGTGCGCAGCGTTCTGGCGACCGGTGTACCGGTAGTGAACCAGGTGACCTCGGCCGGCCGGCCCAGCAGTAACCAGGACGCCGACGAGACGGGCGAGGCGGTGACGGCCGACCGCATTCCGGTGCCGAGGCCAGGATCGGCCTCCGATGCGATCGCGGCTAACGGAAATGGCCTGGGTGAGATGCCTGAGCCGTCCGCTCGGCGTCGGCTGTCGTTGTCCTGGCATCCGTCCGAGGATGCGGCCGGAGTCACGATGATCGCGGTCGACGTGACCGCGGATGTCGCGGCCGCTGAGGCGGTGCGCAGGACCAACGAGCGCTACCGGTCACTGGTGCAGGCAGGTAATCAGGTCGTCTGGGTCACCGACTCGTCCGGCCAGGTAAGCGAGGACTCGCCGGAGTGGCGCTGGATCACCGGCCAGTCGGTCGAGGAGTACCTGGCCCGGGGCTGGCTGGCCGCGATCCACGCGGACGATGTCGACCGGGTCGAGCGGGACTGGCTCAGCTGCATCAAGACCGGCACGGTGTTCGACGGCAGTTACCGGGTGCGCACGAAGACCGGCTCGTACCGGCACTACGACGTCCGAGCGGTGCCGATCGAGCGGGATGGCGCGATCGTGGAGTGGATGGGCGCCAGCACCGACGTCACCAGCCAGCGTGAGGCCGATGAGATGCGTGGCCGGCTCACCGAGCAGCTGTCCGCCGCCGCCCTGCGCACCTCCAGGCTGCAGCAGGCCACCTCGCTGCTTGCCGAAGCGCTTTCAGTGCAGGAAGTGGTCAGTGTCATCACCGAGGTGGGCCGGTCGGCGATCGGTGCCGACCGCTCCGCCGTCGCGCTGGTCGACAAGGACCGGCTGCGGCTGCGGATCATCAGCTCAGACGCGGTGCCTGGCGAGTTCGCCGAAGAGATGCCGCTCGACCAGAACAAGGTGATGACCGCGGCGGTCAACACGCGCAGGCCGGTGATCCTGGACAGTCCGCACGCCCTGCGTAAGCTCTTCGAGGATCAGAACTCGGTCGAGGATCTGATGCGGCACAGCGACGAGCGGGCCTGGGTCGGCTTGCCTCTGACCACCTCGGGCAACCCGCTCGGCGCGCTGGAGTTCTCGTTCACCAGGCTGCGCCAGATCACCGAGGAGGAACGGGTCTTCCTTGAGGCTCTGGCGGGCCAGTGCGCGCTCGCGCTCGAGCGGGCAATGCTGTACGAGCGTGAGCACACGACCGCTGAGACGCTCCAGCGCAGCCTGCTCCCCGACAACCTGCCCGACGTGCCCGGCGTCGCGCTGTGCGCGTACTACAAGCCGCTGTCGATCGATGTTGGCGGTGACTGGTACGACGCGTTCCGGTTGCCGGACGGCAAGCTGGCGGTCGCCGCCGGTGATGTGATGGGCAAGGGCCTGACGGCTGCTGCCGGGATGGGCCGGGTAAGAAACGCGCTGCGAGCGCTGGCACTGACCGACCCGCGGCCGGCGGCCGTGCTCGCCGGGCTTGACCGGCTGTTCATGGCGACCGAGCTCGACGAGCAGGTCACCACCGTCTGCTACCTGGTAGTCGATCCGCGTACCGGCGAAGGAGTGGCGGGCAACGCCGGACATCTGCCGCCGCTGCTGCTAGGGCCGGGCAAGACGCCCTGGCTCGATCAGGCCGAAGCCGGCACACCGCTTGGCTGGGCGAGTCCGCGGCAGCAATATCCGTTCCGCCTGCCGGTCGGGCACACCGCCGTGCTGTACTCCGATGGCCTGGTCGAGAACCGGAAACGGGGCTTGGACGCCGGACTCGACGAACTCGTGGCGGTAGCCGCTGATGCTCCGCCCGGGGTCGCCGAGGATCCGGACAAGCTGATCAACTACCTGGTCGAGCGGATGCTCGCGGGCTACGAGCAAGACGATGACGTGACCGTCCTCGTGCTGCAGATGCCCGGGCTGGATGGCGGCGAGGTCAACCGCGAGGGCAGGCGCGGACGTGCGCGCGGCTGATGGCAGTGCTGTTTGCCAACCCAACCGGAGAAGATCAATTCGGGTCCGAAGTGGGTACGCTTTCTTCGCACACGCGAGTGGAGATCGGTTCGATCGGGGGGCAGCGGGTTGCGTCGGTACGACCTACCTCTCAACTCCGCCTAAGGTGGGGGGCGGGAGCGTTACAGGTCGGGTCGGCAGCCAGGTGCGGCGAGGTGGGGGCTTCGTCGTTGGTCAGGTGCGGCTTGACCAGGCAGCGTCGCCAGGTCAAGACAGCTTCAGCCTGGCGGTAGCGTCTAGTAGCTACCACATGATCGCAGGAGGGTGTCGGTGCCGCCTGATAGCTCGATCGGGCGCGCGCCGACTGAGCTAGCGCGGCTTATCGGCCAGCGAAGGAAGGGGTGACCGCGGTGGCAGGCACTGCACGCTCCGCGGCGCGGAGGCAGCCAACGCCAGCAAGCCGAGGCGCTCGTGTTCCGCAGCAGTCCCGGGCAGAGCTCGTCGCTGAGCCCGTGGTCGCGGACGGTAACGGGTCCTCCTCAGGGCGGTCGGCCGTCGGTCCGCGCAAGTCGTCACGCCAGTCCGGCAAGAAGGACGGCGCTGCCGGGACGGTTTCGGCCAGCGGAACGGATACTGTAGTGGATCAAGCTAGCCCGTCGTCGACCGCCTCACCACGGGCAGACGGTCGGTCAGCCGCGAAGGCTAAGGCCGATCGGGGCGGGCCGCGCGCTGGCGCCAACGGCGCTCGCGGCAAGGGAACTGGCACTGATGGCGAGAACGGTCTCGCCGGCATCGCTGACCTGGAAGGTGACGTGAACCTGGCGGAGTCGACTGATCTGGACGCTGAGACTGACCTCGGCCAGATGACCGAAATGGAAGGCGAACCCGATCTCGCCGAAGTCGGCGAACTTGACGGTGAACCTGATCTCGCCGATGTCGCGGATCTAGATGTTGATCTTGAGGACCTGTCTGGGCTCGAAGGCGATGAGTCCGACGTCGGCGATGACACGATCGGGAGCCGTGACCTGGTTCCTGGTGCTCCAAGTGACGATGGGGCCGAAGAGGGTGAGGACACCGACGAGGCCGCCCAGCCGAAGGCCGCCGAAGGCGCTGCGGCCGCTGGGCCCGTCGCCGCGGCGACCGCCACCGAGGAATCGGAAGACGAGGCGTTCGTCTATGGCGATGACGATGAGGATCTGCCCGCGGCGCAGGTCGCCGTGGCCGGTGCGACGTCCGATCCGGTCAAGGACTACCTGAAGCAGATCGGCAAGGTCCCCCTGCTGAACGCTGAGCAGGAAGTCGAATTGGCCAAGCGGATTGAGGCCGGGCTGTTCGCCGAGGAGAAGCTCGCCGACGGCGCTCGTACTCTGCCGCCGGACGTGCGCGATGACCTGGACTGGATCGCCGAGGACGGCCGCCGGGCCAAGAACCACCTGCTTGAGGCGAACCTGCGGCTGGTGGTGTCGCTGGCCAAGCGGTACACCGGGCGCGGCATGCTGTTCCTTGACCTGATCCAGGAAGGCAACCTGGGCCTGATCAGGGCGGTCGAGAAGTTCGACTACACCAAGGGCTACAAGTTCTCGACCTACGCGACCTGGTGGATCCGGCAGGCGATCACCCGCGCGATGGCCGACCAGGCCAGGACGATCCGCATCCCGGTGCACATGGTCGAGGTCATCAACAAGCTCGCCCGGGTGCAGCGGCAGATGCTGCAGGACCTGGGCCGGGAGCCGACGCCAGAGGAACTGGCCGCTGAACTCGACATGACCCCGGAGAAGGTCATCGAGGTGCAGAAGTACGGCCGGGAGCCGATCTCGCTGCACACGCCGCTCGGCGAGGACGGTGACAGCGAGTTCGGTGACCTGATCGAGGACTCTGAGGCGATCCAGCCGGGCGAGGCGGTCAGCTTCACGCTGCTGCAGGAGCAGTTGCACTCGGTGCTGGACACGCTGTCCGAGCGTGAGGCCGGCGTGGTCTCGATGCGGTTCGGTCTGACCGATGGCCAGCCGAAGACGCTGGATGAGATCGGCAAGGTCTACGGCGTCACCCGGGAGCGGATCCGCCAGATCGAGTCCAAGACCATGTCCAAGCTTCGCCACCCATCGAGGTCCCAGGTGCTGAGGGACTACCTGGACTGACCTGGGCAACAGGAACGGCCCGCCACCTCTGAGGTGGCGGGCCGTTTTGTTTGCTTACGGAGGATCCTGTGTTAGCGGCTGGAAGATTCCTCAGAGGGCTTGGCCGTGAGCCTCGCCGTCTCATCCTGGATCTCGACGGCAACCTTGGCCAGGGCGGGCGCGTGCTGACGGTTGTGGTGCGCGCAGAACAAAAGCTCGGCGGAACCAGGCATGATCACGCGTACGTAGGCAGGGGCACCGCACCGGTCGCACAGGTCGTTGGCATTCAGCGGCTTCGTTGGGGCCATCGCTCCGGTCATGTCCGCCTCCCTTGCCCGATGGCCGCCGACGGGGTTGCCGGCGGTTTGAACAACCTGCGATCTCTACGCATCACAACACCTAGCCAGTCTCGTGTCATCCCAAGCCACCCAGACGTACGCCGTGGGCGAACACATTAGGGATCGCTGACATGATCTTTATACGACAGACCGGCAAAGGGCAAGTTGTCCCAGGTAGCCGGGTATGCGATCGGCGCGCCAGGTCCGTGGTGACGGCATAGACCGATATTCTTCGGGTAGAAAATTTTCCGGCGCGCGGTCAGATCGGGAAGGTCGCGGCCCTTGCACCTGAGTGGAGAAAGAGCGCCGTGACCGCCGCCCTGCGCGAAGCGCCGCTGTCGGCCAGCCTGGTCGACGGATACTCAGCCCGGCATCTGACCGTGCTGGAAGGTCTCGATGCCGTCCGCAAACGCCCCGGCATGTACATCGGCTCGACCGATGAACGGGGCATGCTGCACTGCCTGTGGGAGATCATTGACAACGCGGTCGACGAGGCGCTGAACGCTAGCTGCACCAAGATCGAGATCATCTTGCACGCCGACGACTCGGCCGAGGTGCGCGACAACGGCCGTGGCATCCCGGTCGACATCGAGCCCAAGACCGGCCTGAACGGCGTCGAGCTGATCATGACCAGGTTGCACGCGGGCGGCAAGTTCGGCGGCAGCTCCTACACCGCTTCCGGCGGCCTGCACGGCGTCGGCGCCTCGGTGGTCAACGCCCTCTCTGGCCGGCTGGACGTGTGGGTCGACCGCGAGGGCTACGAATGGTACGGCAGCTTCCGGCGCGGTGTGCCGGGTGAATTCGCCGGCGATGGGCCTGACGCCAAGTTCAAGCGGGCCTCCGGGCTGCGCAAACTCGGCGCGCTGCCGAAGAGCAGATCCGGCACCAGGACCGGGACCAGGATCAGGTTCTGGCCAGATAAGCAGGTCTTCGTCCCTGGCGCCAGGATGCAGTTTGATTCGCTGATCGAGCGGGTCAGGCAGACGGCCTACCTGGTGCCGAACCTGTCGCTGATGATCACCGACGAGAGGGTGAGCATCGATGACGGTAACGACCAGCCGAAAACGGCCGAATTCAGCTTCAGTGGCGGGATCAGCGAATTCTGTGCTTATCTGAGCGGCCCCATGAAAACCAGCGGCACGCCGGTCACCGACGTGCTCAGGC
>DASYAT010000216.1:0-4143 GCA_036501205.1 Streptosporangiaceae bacterium
AAGGTCCGCTCACGACGAAGGTCCCTGGTGAACGCCAGACGGTCGCGGCATCGTAGGTCGAGATCGAGCCGTCAGGCGAGCGGACCTGCAGCGAGCCGCCGTCGACCTTGGTGACGATCGAGCCCATGTGCTGCTCAACGCCCAGACGTTGCAGCTGCCTGGCCGCCAGCTGCGACAATTTCGGCCCAAAGGCCGCTAGCGGTGCGGTGCCGCCGTCGAACAGCAGCACCCGGGCGTCCTCTGGCTTGATGTTCCGGTATTCGGCCCGCAGGGTCTTGGTGGCGAGCTCACGGATCTGCCCGGCGAGCTCGACGCCCGTCGGCCCGGCGCCGACCAGTGCGAACGTCAGCCAGCGGCTGCGTTCCATCGGATCGACGGCCGTCTCCGCCATCTCGAACGCGCCGAACACCCGGCGCCGGATCGCCAGAGCGTCCGAGATGGTTTTCATGCCCGGCGCCCACTGGGCGAACTCGTCGTGGCCGAAATAGGACTGCCGGACCCCGGCTGCGATGATCAGGTCGTCGTAGCCGTACTCAACACGATCACCACCGACGCGCAGTGCGGTGACGCGCTGGCCATCGACGTCGACGTCGACGACCTCGGCCATCACGCAGTCGACGTTCTTGTGCTTCTTCAGCACGTCACGCAGCGGCGCGGCGATCTTGCCCTCGGACAGGATCCCGGTGGCGCACTGGTAGAGCAGCGGCTGGAACAGGTGGTACTGGTTGCGGTCGATCAGCGTCACCGAGATGCTGGGGCTTTTCAGGCTCCGCGCCGCGAACAGCCCGGCGAAGCCGCCGCCGATGATCACAACGCGGTGCCGTCGGGATTGGTCTGTCATCGGTTGCTCCGGTGCAACTGGTCAGCCTGCGGGGTTGTACCAGGTGTCGCGGCCCTGCAGCAGCCGGTCGGCCTCCTTCGGCCCCCAGGTGCCGCGGGTGTAGGGGTGGACCGGTGTGACGTCGCCGAGTGCCGGGTCGACGACTTCCCAGGCTGCTTCGACGGTGCCCTGGTCGGCGAACAGCCAGCGGTCCCCGTCCAGGGCGGCGCCGATCAGCCGGTCATAGAGCCGCATGTCCGAGCCCGCCTGCCCGGAGAACGTCAGGTCCTCCGCGACCGGCTCCAGCCCCGCCCCCGGCTTCTTGCCGGCCAGCTGCACCCCGACCGCGGTCTCCGGCCAGACCCGGAACCGCAGCGAGTTGCCGACCGCGAACGGCTCGATCCCGAACACATCCTGCGGCGGCCGCCGGAACTTGATGTCGATCTCGGTCGCGGTCACCGGCAGGCCGGGTGCTGCATCCAGGAGTTGGCGGACATGATGAACAGCGCGGAAAAAGCGCTGCCGAAAGTCACCGCCCAGATCGTGAGCAGGTGAATGCGGCGGGGCAGCTTGTCCCAGCCGAACAGCCACAGGCCCAGGAACGTCGATTCCAGGAAGAACGCCCCCAGGCCCTCGATGGCCAGCGGGGCGCCGAAGATGTTGCCCACCAGCCGCGAGTACGCGCCCCAGTTCATCCCGAACTTGAACTCCTGCACCAGCCCGGTGACCACGCCGATCGCCACGTTGATCACCAGCAGTGTGCCGAAGAACCGGGTCAGCCGCAGGTACTCGTCCCGGTTGCTGCGGTGCCACGCGGTCTGCAGCAGCGCGGTCAGGAACGCCAGACCGATCGTGACCGGGACGAACAGGAAGTGGTTGATGGTCGTGAACGCGAACTGCCAGCGCGCGAGGTCGACGTTGGTCATCTCATGCGTCGGCGGCGCGCTTGGCGGACTCGGTCCGCCACGCGTCGGCGCCCGCCAGGGCTGCCACCCTGGCCTGTGCCAGCTTCAGCTTGGCCAGTTCGCTGGGCGGCACCTCCATCGCCTGGATCCACCGCCGGCTGGCCGCTACGACGTGGGTGGTGCCGATCGCGATGCCCGCCAGCGCGATCGGGCCGCCCGCCGCGAGCAGCGCCGCTCCGGTAATCAGCGGGCCGGACTGCAGCTGCAGGGAGTTGCTCGTCTCGTCGGTAGTCATGGCACCGTCCTTAGCGTCGGCCGATGAACGCTACTGTCGCGGCGCGCGGGCGAGCCGGCATCCTCCGCCCCGGGGTGATCCACGCGATCGGGGTGAGCGAGTCCGACCGCACTTGTTCAGGTCACTCCGGGCGAGTGAGGCGCAACAGCCGCTGCGAGCAAATAGTGGGTTCGTGAGCGAGCTAACCGAGCACTTTGACGTGATCATCGTGGGCACTGGCGCCGGCATCGTCGCGGTCTGCGCGGGGGCGGCCAACAGCGCCAGGATCCTGCACCGCTCCGCGTCCGACCGGCACCCGGGCGGTTTGGCCAACGGCTCGGACCAGGTCGGCCGCAAACTACATGTTCCACAACAGCAAGGCCGTTGTGGCGCTGGGCAAGGAGGACAACCACACCGTTTTCCAGAAGACGCTGGCGATCAACGACTTCTACTTCGCCGGGAACGGCCGGGACTGGCCACTGGGCAACATCCAGATGCTGGGCAAGTCCAACGCGATGGCGATGAAGGGCGAGGAGCCCAAGCTCACGAAGCTCGCGCCGCGGTGGAGCCTGGACGACGTCGCCCGGCATGCCGTGGACTTCTGGCTCACCGCGATGGCCAACGCGATCCGCGTCGGCGAGCACCTGCTGGACCGGATGGCGTGAGGAGAAGATCATGGACCGCTACCCCAACATCGGCGACCACGGGCTCATCGGCGATCTGCAGACGGCCGCGCTGGTGACCACCGACGGCTGCATCGACTTCTTCTGCTGTCCCCGGTTCGACTCCCCCAGCGTCTTCGCGGCGCTGCTCGACGCCGACCGCGGCGGCCACTACCGCATTGCGCCCGACCGCGACGACTACGTCAGCAAGCAGCTGTACTTTCCGGACACCGCGATCCTGATCACCCGGTTCATGACCCCGGACGGGGTCGGCGAGGTACACGACTTCATGCCAGTCGCCGGCGCGACCGCCACCGACCGGCACCGCCTGGTCCGTCAGCTGCGGGTAGTGCGCGGCACCATGCGGTTCCGGATCGATCTCCAGCCGCGGTTCGACTACGGCCGCAAGCCGCACAAGCTGGAGCTCACCGACCACGGCGCGGTGTTCCAGTCGGACGGCGTGGAGCTCACGCTGCACGGGGTCGCCACGCCCGACGAGACGCTGGAAAACCGGGGCATCACGCTGGAGCGCCGCGGTGAGGGTCTCTCCTGGACCCGGACGCTGCGCGAGGGCCAGACCGGTGGGGTGGTGCTGGAGTGGATGGGCGGCACGCCCCGGCGGTACACGCCCGATGAAGTGCAGGAGCTGACCGAACAGACCGCGCACTTCTGGCGCAACTGGCTGCACAAGTCCACGTACACCGGGCGCTGGCGGGACATGGTGGCCCGCTCCGCGATGACGCTCAAGCTGATGACCTACCGGCCCACCGGCGCGATCGTGGCCGCCCCCACCACTGGGCTGCCCGAGCAGGCCGGCGGCGAGCGCAACTGGGATTACCGCTACACCTGGGTGCGGGACGGCTCGTTCTCCATCTACGCGCTGCTCGGCCTGGGCTATACCGAGGAGGCCGCCGCCTTCGCCGCCTGGCTCAGGGACCGCGGCGCCGAGAGCGCGGGCGAGAGCGGCCGGCCGCTGAAGATCATGTACCGGGTGGACGGCACCTCCGACCTCACCGAGGAGACCCTGGACCACTTCGAGGGCTGGCGCGGCTCCCGGCCGGTGCGGATCGGCAACGGCGCCGCCGACCAGCTCCAGCTCGACATCTACGGCGAGGCCCTGGACTCCATCTACCTGGCCGACGCCAGCGGCATCCAGACAGGCCACCAGGGCTGGGCCGAGCTGGCCAACGTCATCGACTGGCTGTGCGAGAACTGGGACCAGCCCGACGAGGGGATCTGGGAGACCCGCGGCGGCCGCAAGAACTTCACCTACGGCCGGTTCCAGGCCTGGGTCGCGCTCGACCGCGCGATTAAGATGGCCGCGAACCGGGGCCGCCCCGGCAACGTGACAAAGTGGACAGTGGAGCGCGACCTGGTCTACAGCCAGATCATGGAGCGCGGGTGGAACCCCAGGCTCGGCGCGTTCACCCAGCATTACGACACCGAGGTACTGGACTCCTCGCTGCTGCTGATGCCGCTGAT
>DASYAT010000217.1:0-6600 GCA_036501205.1 Streptosporangiaceae bacterium
GCCGCCTCGTCGCCATCCTCCACGGCTGCCTCAAAACCCGCACCCCCTACAACGAAGCCACCGCCTGGAGCCACAGAGAAAATCTCAGCCAAACACGCACCGCCGCTTGACAACTAAGCTCCTGGGATGTCTTCCCAGGACGGAACTACACCTGAGAGGCTCTGATGCAGCTGACCGGTGGTCAGCCCGCAAGCCTGACCTCGAAACCGCAGAACGGCGCATCCGACAGTCGCCGCCGCTCGGGTGAGCTGACGCGGCCAAGTTGATGGCGCGGCCGAACGCAGGTGCCGCAGGCCAGCGATGAGACGCGGCGAGCTGCCCATAGGTCCTAGTAGCCCGCCGTTCTCGGCGACTTCGGCCACAGGGCGTGCGACCAGCCCGCCGCTACGACCGCAGCCCCGACGATGAACAGGGCAGGTTTGCGGCGGTAGGCGGCGAATCCCATGAGCGCGTCCCCGGCGAGCCGAGTCGCCTGCGCCGCTGGCGGCATATGCGCGAGCACGTATCGGCCGCGCCGGGTCCGGGAGACGGCATCGAGGTTGGCGAACCCGAGAACGGCCGCCGAACCCGCGGCCGGCAGCACGCAGCGCACCGCGACGGCGGTGACCGGGCGGTCTCGCCACAGCAGGATGTTCGAGATGATCGCTGCGCTCACGTCGGCACTGATCTTGGCCGGGTGCACCTGGTGCACCAGCGCCCCTTCAGCCATCCGCATATCTGGCATTGTCTTACGCGATGTACCTCCCGCGATAGCTTTCAGTTGCCAGTCGAATCGCCGCCCGCAAACAGCCGGCCCGCAAACCGCCCGCCCGGAGGCTGCCGTGAAGTACGTCTTGTTCTACGAACCCAAGGACGGCGTGGCCGAGAAGGCTCGCGAGCACTTCGCCGCCCATTGCGAGAAGTGGGGCGAGTTCCAGGCGGCCGGCACCCTGCTGATGGTGGGCCCGTTCACCGATGGCAGCGGCGCGATGGGGGTATTCACTACCCGCGAGGCCGCCGAGGAGTTCGCCAGGTCCGACCCGTTCGTCCGGCACGGCGTAGTGACCGAGTGGTCGGTTCGCGAGTGGAGCGAGGCGCTCTTCCACGCCTGACGAGACAGAAACAGAAGCGAGCAGGAACAGAAGCGCAGGAACAGAAGCGCGACAGGAAACAGAAGCGAGGCAGTAGACCGATGTGCACAGCGCTGCTGAGCATCGACGACAACGGCAACGTGCTGCTGGTCGGCGTCAGGGACGAAATGCTCGCCCGGGCCTGGGAACCTCCGGCCCGGCACTGGCCCGAGCTACCAGGCCTGATCGGCGGCCGCGACCTGAAGGCCGGCGGAACCTGGCTGGCCGTCTCGCCCGATGACCGCAGAGCCGCCTGCGTGCTCAACGGCCGCGGCCAGCAAGCCCCGGCAACGACCCGGCGGTCAAGGGGCGGCCTGCCGCTCCAAGCCGCGCTCGGCAAGCCGCTAGACCGGTCGGCACTGGCCGACCTGGACCCGTTTCACCTCCTGGTCGCCGAGCCCGGCCGGGCCAGCATCCAGTCCTGGGACGGCTGCAACCTGCTCGACCGCGAGCTGGACCCCGGCCTGCACCTGGCCGTAAACAGCGGCCTGGCCAGCGACCTGCACCCACCCAGACCGCCGTCGGTCAACCCAGGCACCGGCTCAACCTCCGCCGAGAACGGCCGGGCCCGCGAACTCGCCCGCATCGCCTACTTCCTGCCCAGGTTCACCCAGGCCGCCCGGCCAGACCCGCGACCGGGCCAGCCGATCGGTGAAGCCTGGGGCGGATGGTTCCCGTTGATCAACGGCGCCGGCCTGCCCACCGACGACCAGCGGGCCCTGATCGTCCGGCACGACTTCGGCGACGGCCGGGTCTGGGGATCCGGCTCGATCTCCCTCGTCGCGCTATCGCCGACCGGCCTCCGCTACGACTTCACCGCCAGCCCAGGCGACCCATCCGCCTGGTACGCGGTCGCCCTCGAGCCGGAGAGCACGGTTAGCCCATCGTCTTAGCGCCGTCCAGCGCCTCTCGAATGATGTCCGCGTGACCTGAGTGCTGCGCGGTCTCGGTCATCATGTGCAAGAACACTCGCCGCGCTGACCAGGACGCGCCGCGCTCGAACCACGGCGCATCAGGCAGCGGCTGCACGGCGTCCAGGTCAGGCAGACCCTTGACCAGCTCATCGGTCTGCCGCGCCACTTCCTCGTACTCGTCGAGCAGCCCCGCCAGCGTCTCGCCCTCGAGCATGCGGAAGCCGTTCACATAGGCGTCAGGCACGGTCGCGGACGCGTCGAACATCATCGCCGACGGTCCCTCCACGATGAACCTGCCCCACTGCTTCTCGACCATCGCCACGTGCTTGACCAGCCCGCCGATGCACAATTCGCTGACCGTGGTGCGCATGGCGGCCTGCTCGTCCGTCAGCCCTCGGGTGGTAAACCGCAGGAAATGCCGGTGCTTGGCCAGAGACGCCAGCAGATCGGCCCGCTCTCCGGTTACCGACGTTGTCGCGTTCACGTGATCCCCTTCCGGTCGGCCGGGCCAACGACCCGTAGCTGCCAATCACAGCCAGCACGCTACGCCTTGGTACCGACAGCCAGCCGCGCGATCGATAGGGTCAGGCGACAGCCAGCTAGCGCCCGATCAAACTGCGTGCCCGAAAGGCTAAGTCGTGGCTTCTGTAGTAGTTGCAACCGGTTACGGCAGTCCCGACGTGCTGTCCGTTATCGAAGAACCTGTCCCGGGGCCAGCCGAGGGCCAGGCCCGCATCGAGGTCCGGGCGGCCGGCGTCAACCCGATCGACTTCAAGGTCTACAGCGGCGCGTTCGGCACCGATCCGGCCCGGCTGCCGATGCGGCTCGGCTCCGAGGTCTCCGGCGTCATCACCGAGGTCGGCCCCAACGCCATCGGTGCCGCCGGCCAGGCGCTGAACGTCGGCGACGAGGTGATCGGCTACCGGGTGACCGGCGGCTACGCCAGCGATCTGGTCACCGACGGCGACGCGTTGACGCCCAAGCCTTCGACCCTGCCCTGGGCGGAGGCCGCCGGGCTCATGCTCACCGGTGCGACCGCGTGGCACGGCCTGGTCGTCGCCGACGTCCGGCCGGGCGACACGGTGCTGTTGCACGGCGCCGCCGGGGGAGTAGGCATCATGGCCGTCCAGCTCGCGGTGGCCAAGGGCGCGAAAGTGATCGCGACCGCCAGCCCGCGGCGCCACGAGTTCCTCACCGAGCTGGGCGCCACGCCAGTCGCGTACGGCGAGGGCCTGATCGACCGGGTTCGCCAGGCCGCCCCCGACGGCGTCGACGTAGCCCTGGACCTGGTCGGCACCGAAGAGGCAATCGACGTCTCGCTTGAACTAGTACTTAATCGCGCCAGGATCGTCACGATCGCCGCCGCCGGCCGGGCCGGCCAGGTCGGGATCAAGGCGATCGGCGGCGGCCCGGGAGCCGATCCGGGAACCGAGATCCGCTCGGCCGCCCGGCTCGAGCTGGCCAAGCTGGCCGGCCAGGGAGCGCTGCGGGTCTTCATCGACCAGACGTTCCCGCTGGCGCAGACGGCCGACGCGCACCGTGCTATCAGCGCGGGCCACGCTCAGGGCAAGATCGCCCTGATCCCTTAACCTTCTCCGCAGCGCTTCCTACCTCAACGCGTATATACCTTGACACGCATATACGTCATCCGGCATATTGGTAATCGATGGAAGCGATCTGGCCGGCTCTGGCGGACCCGCACCGGCGGGCCATGCTCGACGTGCTGCGCGACGGCGGACGGGCCGTGGGCGAACTGGCCCAGGCGCTCGGGCTCTCGCAGCCGATGACCTCCAAGCACCTGCGGGTACTGCGGGAAGCGGGGCTCGTTCTGGTCCGCGCGAACGCGCAGCAGCGCATCTACGCGGTGAACCCAGAACGCATGGCCGAGCTCGATGCCTGGCTGGCGCCATACCGGAAGCTGTGGAACGACCGGCTCGAGACGCTCGGCCGGCACCTGGACGAGGAGGGATAGATCATGGACGCAGGCACCTATGTCGAACTCGACGGCCGCCCGGCGGTCCGGTTCCAGCGCGACTACCACCATCCGGTGCAACGGCTCTGGTCCGCGATCACCGATCCCGACGAGCTGCCGCACTGGTTCCCGTCCAAGGTGACGATGAAGCCCGAGGTCGGCGGGACGATCGAATTCACCGGCGACGGGCCGCCCAGCAGCGGCACGATCCTCGTGTACGAACCGCCGACCAGACTGGCCTACTCCTGGGGCGACAACGAACTCCGCTTCGAGCTCGAACCCATCGGCGACCACGGCTGCCGCCTCACGCTCATCGACGTGCTCCCGGCCAAGAACGTCGCCGCTCGCAACGCCGCCGGCTGGGAGGTCTGCCTGGCCGAACTCGACAAGCACGTGGCGGGCGACGTCGCGGCCGGCCCGCACGCGGGCACGCGCGAAGCCTGGCGCAGGCACTACGACAGCTACGTCGCCGCCGGCATGCCGTCAGGCGCAGAGATCCCAGGCGGCTGATTGTCAGAGGGCCGGGTTAACGTGGCCCGGTGCCAGAAGAAACTGAGCCAGAAGAAACTGAGCTACGGCAACGGTACGAGGACCTGATCGACGCCTTGGTCGGCGCGCCGGGCGTGACGCCGCCTGATCGCAAGTCGGGCTTCGGCCGGTCCGCCGTCCGGTTCGACCGCAAGATCTTCGTGATGTTCGTCCGCGGCCGGCTCGTTCTCAAGCTGCCCGAGCAGCGAGTGAGCGAGCTGGTTGCCGATGGGCACGGAGTCCCGTTCGACGCCAACAAAGGCGTGGCCTACCGCGAGTGGTTCAGCCTGAATCCACACGACGACCAGGACTGGCTGAAACTGGCCACAGAAGCGCTGGAGTTCGCCCGAGCCAACGCCAGATAAAGAACAAACCTCGAACATTCAGGGAGAAATTAGGCGCGGGCTTTTGACCCCGCAACCCGGGCCGACTCGCCGCCCGAGCCAGTCGACGCCTCGACCAGGCCGGCTCAAGGCCTTGCGGGTCAGTCCCGGCTCAAGGCTTTGCGAGTCAGTCCCGGCTCAAGGCTTTGCGAGTCAGTCCGGGATTGGGGCTTTGCGAGTCAGTCTGGGTGTCAGTCCCAGCGTTGCGCGTTGGTGTCGTTGAGCCCGCCGGGCGGCTCGGGCACCACGCAGAACATCAGCCCGGCCGGATCCCGCATCAGCCACCACTTCTCGATTTTCTCGACCCGCTGCGCACCGAGCCGTTCTAGCCGGGCGACCTCGGCCTCCAGATCATCAGTGTGGAAGTCGACGTGCATCCGAGCCGGACCCTCACCCAGCCGCTGCAGCAGCAGCCACGCCTCCTGACCGTGCAGCTGACCGAAGTGAAACGACGGGAAGTTCTCGACCTGGGTAAGTGGCTTGCCGGTCGCGGCGCCCCAGAAGGCCAGTTCCCGGTCATGATCGGCGTCCGGCGCGTCGATGACGATCATTTGCAGTCGGCTGTAGTGAGTCACGAGCACCTAACCTATTCCCGTGAGTTCATCCATCGGCAGCGGCCGCCGGCTACGGCTGTTCAACACCCTGACCCGCGAGGTCGCTGACTTCCAGCCCGCCCAGCCCGCCCAGCCCGGCCATCCCGGCCAGGTCGGCCTGTACTCCTGCGGACCGACTGTCTACGCCGACCAGCACATCGGCAACATGCGGGCCTATGTCTTCGCCGACACCCTCAAGCGCGCGCTGATCTGGACGGGATTCGAGGTCAGGCATGTCATCAACATCACCGATGTCGGTCACCTGACCTCGGACGCCGATGAAGGTGACGACAAGCTCGAGCTGGCCGCCCGCCGCGAGCGCCTGAAAAAGCAAACACAGCAAGTGCCTTCTGCGGACGGCAGTCCGCAGAAGGCACTGACAGCCTGGGAGATCGCCGCCCGGTATACCTCCGAGTTCAAGACCGACCTGCGGCGACTCCGCGTCATCGAGCCCGCGGTCTGGTGCAAGGCGACGGACCACATCGAGCACATGATCAGGTTCGCGACCAGCCTGGACGAACGCGGGTGGTGCTACCAGATTCAACCTGGGCTATATTTCGATACCCAAAAAGATGGCAGTTACGGGCAGCTTGCCCGGCTTGACCTGGCCGGCCAGCGCGAAGGTGCGCGGGTCGAAGCCGTCGAAGGCAAGCGGCAGGCCAGCGACTTTGCGGTGTGGCGGACTTCGGCGCCGGACGAGAACCGGCAGATGGAATGGGACTCGCCGTGGGGCCGGGGCGCGCCCGGCTGGCACCTGGAGTGCTCGGTCATGTCGATGGAGTACCTCGGGCGGCATTTCGACATCCACACCGGCGGGGTCGACCATATCCCGGTGCATCACACCAACGAGATCGCGCAGAGCCAGGCTTACCTGGGCGACGGCCAGCCGTGGGTCGGCTGGTGGCTGCACGGCGAGTTCATCAACCTGCGCGGCGCCAAGATCTCCAAGTCGACCGGCGGGGGAGTGCTGGTCGGTGATCTGATCGATCGCGGCTACCATCCGCTCATCTACCGGTACCTGCTGCTTCAGGCGCACTACCGGAGCCAGGCCGAGTTCACGTGGCCGGCGATGGATAGCGCGCGGACCGGGTTGCGCCGCCT
>DASYAT010000218.1:0-34280 GCA_036501205.1 Streptosporangiaceae bacterium
GCAGCAGCGTGCGCTCGAGCAGCCGGACGATGGCGTCAGCCAGCACGCCGAGTACCGCGTAAATGGCCAGGCACAAGAACATGATGTCGGTGCGGTCGGTGGTCTGAGCCTGGTTGATCAGGTAGCCCAGGCCGCTCTGGGCGTTGATCTCCTCGGCCACAACGTCGATGATCCAGCTTCCGACCAGCGCGAACCGCAGCCCGGTCAGGAAGCCAGGCAGCGCACCGGGCAGGATGACTCGCCTGACCAGGCCCCACCGGTTCAGCCCGAACGTCTGTCCGGCCTCGACCAGTTTGAGGTCGACGCCTCTGATGGCCGCGTAGGTGTTGATGTAGACGGGGAAGGTGCAGCCGAGCGCGATGAGGAACACCTTGGGCGTCTCGCCGACGCCGAACCAGATGATCGCCAGCGGCACCAGCCCGAGGATCGGCACCGCGCGGGCGGCCTGGATCACCGGGTCAAGCAGATCCTCGCCCGCCCAGAACAGGCCGCAGACCACCGCCAGCGCCACCCCGGCGGCCACGCCAAGTGCCAGTCCCTCGACGACCCGCTCCAGCGAGATCACCAAGTTGGACTGCAGCACTCCCTGATCCCAGAGTTGCCGCCCGGCTTGGAGCACGGCGACCGGCGAGGCCACCTCGACGCTGCTGAATACGCCGAGCGAGCAGACCAGTTGCCAGAGGCCAATCACTGCGAGGGGCCCGACCACCCGGCGCGCCAGCCTCGGTACCCGCACCGGGACTCTGCGCCGGGGCCTGCGACTGGCGCGCCCGGCCCGGCCGGCGGCGGGCCTGGTCAGAGTGATGGCGGATACCGCCGGAGCGGTGACGAGATCAGCCATTCTGCGGCACCTCCTTGAGCACCGTGTTGTAGCGGCGGGCCTGCGCGGCGTCGTAGAGTCGCGCGACGCTGAACGTCTTGGGCCAGGCCCCCGCGCCGACCATCAGGTTCACCACGCTCTGCAGCGCGGCCCGCACCGCTTGGCTAATCGGCTCATAGGTCTCGGTGCCTCCGGCCGCCAGGATCAGCTTCGCCGCGGCCGGGGTCTGGTGCTCGACGTTGACGTAGTAGTCGGTGACCCACTGGCTGCGGTGCGACTTCTCCCAGTTCTGCGCCTTGATCAGCCGCTTGATGAAGTCGGTGATTGCCGCCAGCTTGGCCGGGTTGCCGAGCGCGGCGGTCGTCCCGAGCAGGTAGCCGTAGCTCGGCGGAGTCACCGTGTCGACGTTGGCCAGCACCTTGGCGGTCGGGTGGGTCTGCTGGTAGTCGACCTTCTGCTCGACGCTGACCACGGAGGCGTCCGCCGAGCCGGACTCGAGCACCGTACCGAGTTCCAGCAGGCTGACATTGACCTGGTGAACGTCGGCTTGGGTCAGCCCGGCCGACTTCAGCGCTCGCAGCGCGAACGCCTGCTCCGCGGTGCCGGTGGTATAGGCGACCGGCTTGCCGCGCAGCTGAGAGATCGAGGTGATGCCGGGCTTGGCCAGCAGGTACTCCGAGGCACCGATCGGCAGGTCGACGGCGAGGGCACGAACGGGCAGTCCTGACCGCTCGGCCAGGGCGGCGGGGAGATCGCCCATGGAGCCGACGTCGATCTGGTGGGCGGCGAACCCGGCGTCGACCAGCGGGCCACTGTCGAACTCGACGAAGTTGACCTTGAACGGCGCGCCGGTCAGTGCGCCAGACGCCTGGAACAGGGTCTCCAGGTCCTGCTGCTGGTCGCCGACGTTGAGCACGACGGCGCCGGACTTCCCGTTCGACGGGTCGCCGCCGCCGGCGCCGGTGCCGCCAGAACCGGTGCCGCCAGAGCCGGCGGCAGCCGACGCCGCGCAGCCGGTGACCAGCAGCAGGGCGGTGAGCGAGATGAGTGCAGAGCGAAGTCCGCAGACCGCACTGGCGTCCGCAGACCGCAAAGCCGATATTTGCCTACGCAGCATGTTGCTAAGTTTTCTGATCGAAATAATAGGAAATTACTTCTTCATCCTCCGCAGGCCGCGCCGCCGATGTCAATTTTGCAACTCCGGAAAATAACTCCGCCCAGGTCAGCGGGCGGGTTCTCCAAGAGGCCAGTTGCGTCCCGCCTGCTCGCAGCACCGGGCTACGGCGCCGGCCAACGGCGCCGCCAGCTCAGTGGTCGCGGGCACTACGACGCGCACGGGTCAGCAATGTCGTGAACCCCACGAGACCTACAGCATTGTCGGCCCGCAGGTGCTGCTGGAGGTACGCGCACGGGTCAGCAATGTCGCCGGGTCCCTGGGAGGCGCGACGCGCACGGGTCAGCAATGTCGTGGGCCTACTAGGCCCGGGGACCAGGGGGTCGGCGGCGGAGCGGGTTGGCGTAGATCTCGTCGAGGATGACGGCGCCGCCGGCTACCGAAAGCGCGTCCTGGGCGAAGCTCGTTGCCACCACGTTGCGGCTCCGGTTGCCGGCCAGGGCGGATCGGATGCGTACCTCATCGCGCAGCACCTCCAGGCAATCGGGTAGCTGCGCGGTGCCCGCCTCGGCCACGACCAGCAGTTCAGGGTTAAGCACGTCCAGCAGCACGGCCGCAGCGGCCCCGACCAGCCGGGCCCGGTCCCTGAAGATGGCCAGCGCCCGCTCGTCCCCGGCGATGGCCGCGTCCAGCAGGCCGGTGAAGCCGCCGGCGATTCCGGCCTGCGCCGCTCGCCGGGCCAGGGTCTGGCTGGACACCACCGCCTCGAGGCAGCCCCGCCCGCCGCAGGGGCACGGCTCCGAGCGACCGGGCACCGGAAGATGCGCCACTGCCCCGGCGGCGGACCGCGGCCCGGTGTGCACGGTGTCTCCGGTCGCGAACGCGGCATCCACCACGTTGCCGACCAGCAGGTGCACGATGCTCGTCCTGGCGCGGACATCGCCGAAAGCTCGCTCGGCCCGCACGAGCGCGCGGGAGTGATTGTCGACGCTCACCTGGAGGCCGGTCGCAGCGGCCAGGATCTGGCCGACCGCCACGCCGCGCCAGCCCAGCACCGGGTGCGCGACAACGCGGCCGCCAGCCGAGTCGACCCAGCCGCCGGTGGCCACGCCCAGCCCCATCGGCAAGCGGCCGCCCGCGTGCGCCGCGATAAATCCGGGCACGCGCTGGCCGAGGCGATCGAGCAGCCGCTCAGGGTGGGTGTCGACGTGACCGATGCGCTCGCGCGCGATCACCTGGCCGCGCAGGTCAAGCAGCGACAAGGTGGCGTGCCCGGCCGCGATGTGCACGCCGGCTGCCACCAGGGCGCTGGTGTCGATGTCAATGGGGACGTGCGGGCGGCCGACGCCGTGCGGATCGCAGGCCTGCGGAACCTCCTTGACCAGCCTCGCATTGATCAGCCCGGTGGTCAGCCGGCTCACCGCCGCCGGGCTCAGGCCCGCGAGCCGCGCGACCGAGCTCCTCGCTACCGGCCCGTGGTCCAGCGTCGCCGTGAGCACCGCGGCCGCGTTCGATGTCTGGCGATGATCAGCCGTGCGGACGATGTGGCTACGGCGCAGCGAACCGACCGCGACCTGGCGCGAGGACATGGCAGCTCCTTCGCCGATAGTATATCTAATCTATAGATATTATGTACAATGTGATCGGCGCCGTTATTCCCGATGTGCGAGGTGGAGCCTGGGCAACGATTCAAGCTGCGGAGAGCTTTCCGCCTAAACAATGCTCTTCTTCTAAATAACCAAATGCTTATTTTCGGCATAAAAATTGCGACGGTGCTTCGGGTACAGTGACGAATTCCGCGATTCAGGCTTTCTCTCTGGCCGGTGCGGACAGAATGCAGATGCGGCGGAAGAAGGAGTCAGATGAGCATCTTGGGCACCAGGGTCGTCAGGACCGAGGACCCCAAAATTCTGACGGTCGGCGGCACGTATGTAGACGACTTGCGTGAGCCCGAGCTGCAGGGGGCGGCGCGGGTCATCTTCGTGCGCAGCCCGATCGCGCACGCGCGGATCACCGGCATCGACACCGCTGACGCGCTGCAGGCACCTGGGGTCGTGGCCGTGCTCACGGCGGCGGACATGGACGACCTGGGCCCGCCGCCTCCCCCGGCCGAGCCGGGCGCCGGCGAGGCCGCTCCGATGCCCCTCGGCGGGCCGTGGCAAGAGCCGCTGCTCGCCTTTGACCGGGTGCGCTTCGTAGGAGAACCGGTAGCTATCGTCGTCTGCGACGACAGCTACTCCGGTGCGGATGCGGCCGAACTGGTGAGCGTGGACTACGAGCCGCTCGACCCGGTGGTGACTCTCGACGACGCGCTGACGGACTCGACGCTGCTCTTCCCTGACGCGGGCTCGAACGTCGCGGTGAAGGCCGGCGGCCCAGCCGACGCGGACGCCTTCGACGGCTGCGAGGTCGTGGTCGAGCGGACGATCATCAATCAGCGGCTAGCGGCAATGCCGATGGAAGGCCGCGCGGTCGCCGCCTGCTTTGCCGACGGCAAGCTGACGGCCTGGGTGAGCACGCAGAACGCTCAGATCGCGCGATTCATCCTCGCGGGCGCCTTCGGAATGGACCCGGCCGGCATCCGGGTCGTGGCGCCGGATGTGGGCGGCGGGTTCGGGGCCAAGGTCGGAATCGACCGGGACGGGATCATCGTGGCCTGGGCCGCCAGGCGGCTTGGCCGGGCGGTGCGCTGGGCCGAGACCCGCAGCGAGAACCTGGTCGCGATGACCCAGGGCCGGGCTCAGCGGCACCTGATCAAGCTGGGCGGCACCCGGGACGGGCACATACTCGCCTACCACCTCGACGTGATCCAGGACACAGGGGCGTACCCGCGGATGACCGGGTTCCTGGCGTTCCTGACCAGCCTGATGGCGGCGGGCGCCTACGACATCCCGAAGGTACAGACGGCGGCTAGGACCGTGGTGACCAACACCACGCCGATTAGCGCCTACCGTGGCGCCGGCCGGCCAGAGGCGACGGCCGCGATCGAGCGGGCGGTGGACCTGTTCGCGGCCGAGATCGGGATGGATCCAGGCGAGGTTCGCCGGATCAACTTGGTGGCACCAGACAAGTTCCCTTTCCAGTCGCCGAGCGGCGCGTTGTACGACTCGGGCGACTATGCGGCCGCGCTCGACAAGGTGCTGGCCGGGGCCGGCTATCAGGAGCTGCGGGCCGAGCAGGCGGGCCGGCGGGAGCGCGGCGACACCGTGGCCCTGGGCATCGGGCTGTCGTCCTACGTCGAGATCACCGCGGCCGACGCCGCCGGCGGCGAGACCGGCCGGCTCGACGTGCACGACGACGGCACGGCGACGGTCTACACGGGGAGTTCGGCGCACGGCCAGGGTCACCACACGACGTGGGCCATGCTGGTCGAGTCCGAGCTCGGCATCCCGATGGACAAGGTCACCGTCATCCACGGCGACACCGACCTGATCCCGCTGGCCATCGGTACCTACGGGTCCAGGTCGCTGCAGCTCGGCGGCGTGGCCGTGCAGAAGGCCGCGTGGGAGGTCAAGGACCAGGCCAAGGCGGTCGCCGCCGACATGATGGAGGCCAGCGAAGCCGACCTCGAGCTGGACGCCGAGACCGGCCTCTGGCAGGTTCGCGGTGACCCGGCTACGGCCAAGAGCTGGGCGGAAGTCGCGACTCACGCCGGCGCCGAGGGACTCACAGCGTCGGTGAACTACACCGAGGGAGCGCCCACGTTCCCGTTCGGCGCGCACGTGGCGGTCGTCGAAGTGGACACCGAGACCGGCAAGGTGCGGCTGGTCAGGCACGTCACGGTCGACGACGCCGGCACGATCATCAGCCCGCTGCAGGCCGAAGGGCAGCGGCACGGCGGCATCGCCCAGGGAGCCGCGCAGGCGCTGCAGGAAGAGGTCGTCTACGACCGCCAGGGCAACCCGCAGACCGGCACGCTGGTCGACTACGCGGCGATCAGCGCTCCTGACCTGCCGAGCTTCGAGTTGCTGAGCATGCAGACGCCGACCCCGGTCAACGCGCTGGGAGTCAAGGGAATCGGCGAGGCCGGGACGATCGGCGCGACGCCGGCCGTCCAGAACGCCGTGATCGACGCGGTCAGCCACCTCGGCGTCCGGCACATCGACATGCCAACCACCCCCAGCCGGGTCTGGGCCGCGATTAATGAAGCGAGGGGCCTTTGATGGACATCACGCTGAGCGTCAACGGCAGCGAGGTCAAGGCCGACGTGGCGGACCGGATGCTGCTGGTGCACTTCATTCGTGAGCACCTCAACCTGACCGCGACCAAGGTCGGCTGCGACACCAGCTCGTGCGGGGCGTGCACCGTGCTGCTCGACGGGCAGTCGGTCAAGTCCTGCACCGTGCTTGCCGCCCAGGCCGACGGGCGGGCGGTGACCACGATCGAGGGGCTGGCGAACGGCTCGGGCGAATGGCATCCGGTGCAGCGGGCGTTCCGCGCCGAGCATGGGGCGCAATGCGGCTTCTGCACCTCCGGCATGGTGATGGCGGCGGTCAGTCTCCTGTCCGAGAACGACTCGCCCACGGAGGACGAGGTTCGCTCGGCGCTGGAAGGCAACCTATGCCGGTGCACCGGGTATCACAACATCGTGCGCGCCGTCCTGGCCGCTTCTGCTTCTGAGGGGACGGGCGAGTGATCCCGGCAACTTTCACCTACAAGCGAGCCCGGTCGGTCGACGAGGCGTTCTCGCTGCTGGCCGACGGCGGGGACGAAGCTAAGTACCTAGCCGGAGGCCAGTCACTGCTTCCGCTCATGAAGCTGCGGCTCGCCACCCCAGAGACATTGGTCGACGTGGGCCGTCTTGACGAGCTCAGCTACATCCGCGACGACGGCAGCCACATCGCGGTCGGCGCGCTGACGTCGCACCACCTCGTCGCCACCTCCGAGCTGCTCGGCCGGGACCTGCCGCTGCTGGCCTACGCCGCCGGCCAGGTCGGCGATCCGCAGGTCAGGCACCGCGGCACGATCGGCGGCTCGCTGGCGCACGCGGATCCGGCGGCCGACCTGCCGGCCGTGGTCCTGGCTCTCGACGCCACCCTGGTCGCGCGCGGGCCTGGCGGGTCCAGGGAGATCGGCGCGCACGAGTTCTTCCTGGGCCTGTTCGAGACCTCGCTGCAGCCGGATGAGCTGCTCACCGAGATCCGGGTACTGAAGCCCGCGAAGGTCGGCTGGTCGTTCCAGAAGTTCACCAAGCGGGCGATCGACTGGGCGATCGTCGGCGTCGCGGTCCAGGGCGGCAACGTCGCGCTGGTGAACATGGGCCAGACCCCAGTGCGAGCTGGCGCGGTCGAGCGGGCACTCTCGTCCGGGGCCGGCCTGGCGGACGCTGCCGCTCTGGCCGCCGACGGGACCAGCCCGTCCGACGATTTCAACGGCAGCACCGCCTACCGCCAGCACCTAGCCAGGGTCCTGGTGTCGCGCGCCCTGGGCGAGGCCCGCGGCCGAGACGGCGGTTAGCCGGCGAGATAGCTAACTCAGGGAACCGTCCAGCGCGCGCAGCGCCTCGTCATCGAGGGTGAGATCCTCGGCGGCCAGGTTATCCCGCAGATGCGCGACCGAGCCGGTACCGGGAATGAGCAGCACGTTCGGGGCCAATTGCAGCAGCCACTGCAGTGCGACCTGGGCAACGGTCGCGCCGAGCCGGGCGGCGACCTGGTGTACGACGGGGCTGTTCAGCACCGGATTGCCCTGGCCGCGGGGCAAGCCGAGCGGGCAGAACGGCACGAACGCGATCTGCTGGCGCAGGCATTCGTCGAGGATCGGAGCGCCGCCGCGGTCGGCCAGGTGAAACAGGTTCTGGACGCAGACGATCCCGGTACGGGCAGCGGCATGCTGTAGCTGCTCAAGGCTGATGTTGCTCAGGCCGATGCCGGCGATGAGCCCCTCTTCGCGCGCCGCCACCATCACGGCGAGCTGGTCATCAAAGTGCGCGTCGACCGGGCCCGGGCTGGGCAGGCGGAGATTCACCGCCGCGAGCTGGCCGATCCGAAGGCTGCGAAGGTTGTCCTCGATGCCAGCGCGCAGCCGGCCCGGATCGTCGTCGTTCGGCCGGCTCGCGACCTTGCTCACGATCGCCAGCCCGTCCTGGTACGGGTGCAACGCGTCCCGGATCAGCTCGTTGACCAGGTCAGGGCCGTAATACTGGGCCGTGTCGATGTGATCGATTCCGGCTGCGATCGCGGCCCGGAGCACGTCGATGGCCCCAGTCCGGTCCGGCGGCCCGGAGGCCCAGGGCCCCGCGAGCTGCATCGCCCCGAACCCGGACCGCCTGACCTGCCACTGGCCGAGCGGGAAGGTAGACATCATCATTGCGCCTCCTGTTGACGATCAGGCGAAGTGCCCAGGGTCGCTGGCCGAGAGGTGAAGGGTCATCACCAGATTATGGTGATTCTGCGGCCGTCGTCGGCGTAGCGCGCCAGCTCGCCCAGTCCGCGCCGGTAAACCTTGCGGCCAATTCAGGAGACCTATCTCCAAGGATTGTTTCCGCGAGCCGCAGAGTTCTCGGCGGTTTCCGGAAAGGCGACCGAATGGAGTGCTGAAATGACTTGGCGCGCACCCGTATTACTACTGACCATCGCTTTTGTCGTGTCCGCAGCCGGCGCGGGAGCGGCAGCGGCGGGGCCCGACGGAGCGATGTGGTTCACCAACCCCGCTACCAACACGATCGGGCGCATCACCACCAACGTGCCCCGTGGATCTTCGCCAAGACTCCAGCGTCCGGTCCGCCGGGAACCCGGGTCACCATCGTGGGCCGCAACCTCCAGCACGCGACTCAGGTCACTTTCAACCGAACCCCGGCGGCGATCATCTCCGACTCCAGCACCTATCTGGTAGCCGTCGTTCCACCCGGTGCCACGTCCGGCCGTATCGCCATCACCACCAAGGTAGGCACGGCCACCCAGAACGGCTGGTTCACCGTCACGCACCCGACTCCCTGATGGAGGGACTATCGGTCAGACTCCGTCGGACCTCACAGCACGTTTCGCGGGCCCGGCCGCGCGGGCCGAAGGTCCTGTCGGGCGGATGCGCAGCATCGGAGCCTCCCTGGCGTAGTTCCGTCCTGGGAAGCTACTACACCGCTGCCTTCCTGGTGTAGCCAGGGCTGCCTCGTTGCCCTCCTGGTGTAGTTCCGTCGCGGGAAGCTACAGCATCAGGGGGGCTCCGATGCTGTTTACCTGGGCCGAGCCGGTGGGAGGTGCAGTCAAATCTTCGGCTCGCGGTGGCCAGCCAGCGCGGGCGGCGATCATATCGGCGGACTCCTCGACGGTGAGCGTCGTGGTGTCGACGCACAGGGCATCGCTCATAGCGTCGTCGAGAGCTTCGGCGTCGGTTGATGCCCTTGCGGCAACCTGGAGCAGGTGAGCGGCGGGCCGTCCGGCTAGCGGGTCGCCTGGCTGGGGCCAACTCGCGCCGCCCTGGCCGCGGAGCATGATCCGGCGGGTCAATTCGTCGGCGTCGGCGTGCAGCCGGCCGACCGTGACGCTGGCCTGCGGCAACGCGGCGGCGTAGGCCTTGGCGACGGCGTCATTCTCGATGGGACCGACCGCGATGAGGCATTGCGCCCCGAGGTCACCGAAGACCTGGCCCATGGACGCGAGGTTGCGGGCCTTCACTCTGTGGTTGCCGCGGTCATCGGCCGGGGCCGGGCGGAGGAAGCCGATCTGGTCGAGGTCGATATAGGCGGCGGTCAACCCGGCCCGGACTGTCCGGACGTAGACCTGAAAGCCGACCGTTGACTTGCCGACGCCGGTCGGTCCGCACAGCAACAGCACGGATCCGTCAGCGGTCGCCCCGACGGTCTCGTCCGCCGCCGTTTCATCTGGACTCGTCGGGTCGATCAGGGCCGGCCATCCGGCAAGTCGCTCTCGCACCAGCCGCGTCACCTCGGCGACCGGCAGGCCACTGGTGTCGACACATACGTCAGCGAAATCGGTCGCGTCCATGGCGTCGGCCTCGGCGAGCACCTCCTCCACCAAATCGGCCGACTCGCCTCGGCCGAGGAAACGCTGCTTGAGCTCGTCCCGGTCGACCCGGAGCCGGCCTACGGTCAGAACGGCGCCCGGGATCAGGCCGGCGTGCAACCGGTGCGGCGCGTCGACGATGCCCGACACGATCACGCACCGGGCACCTGCCGTTCGGTAATTGGCCACCACGGCACAGAGATTCCGCAGCTTCAGCCAGTGCCGCCCAGGGTCGGCTGGCGGTTCCGGGTAGCACATGCCTAGCTGGTCGATATCAACGAAACCGGCCTCGACCCCGGATTCGGTGAGCTGGCTGAAGATTTCCCAGCCGATCGTGCTCTTGCCGACTCCCGCCGGACCGCACAGCCACAGCACCGGGACTGGACCGGCATCAGCGCCATCTCCAAGATCCATGCCCAGGATTGTCGCGGCCAGCATTGCCAGCGTCGAACTAATAACGCAATGGCGTACTGCCGGGCTGCCAAGGTCTGGCCTCCCCGCCGAGGCCCGAAGGCCGACGGATGATCTTGTGACCGGTCGGCGAGTTCAGCTCCCGGGCTGGTGGCGAAGGGCGAAGATCGCGGCTTGGACGCGGTCCTGCAGGCTCAGCTTGGTGAGGATACTGCGGACGTGAGTCTTGACGGTCTGCTCGCCGATCGCCAGGTCACGGGCGATCTGCCGGTTGCTGTGGCCGCGGGCGATCAGCGCGAGTACCTCACGCTCGCGCGGTGACAGCGGCTCTAGCGGGTCAGGCGGCGGCGGGCGGCGCAGCGCCCGGGTAAGCCGGGTCAGCAGCTCGGGGGTGAGGCTGGCGGTACCGGCGGCGGCGTCACGGACGGCGCCGATGACTTGCTCGGCCGAGGCGGTCTTGAGCAGGTAAGAGGTCGCGCCCGTGCGCATAGCGCGGACGAGGTGCTCGTCGTCAGCGGCCGAGGTGAGCATGACGATTGCGGGACAGTGCGGCGTGTCCCGCAGGGCGGCGATCACGGCGTGCCCGTCCAGTTCGGGCATGTACAGGTCCAGGAGCAGCACGTCAGGACGGGTGGCGGCGACCACGTCCACCGCCTGCCGGCCGTCGCCGGCTTCGCCGACGATCTCGACGCCCGGTTCCTGGCCGAGCAGGAAGCACAACCCGTCACGGACGACGCGATGGTCGTCGGCGATCACGACCCGGGTGGTCATGGCACCGGCACCCGGACGGTGAGAGCCGTGCCGCGGCCCGGAGCGCTGTCGATGTCCACGGTGCCGTCGAGTTCGGCGACCCGGTCCTTGATGTGGGCCAGCCCCCAGCCAGCGTGCGGGATGGCCGGATCGAAGCCGGTGCCGGTGTCACGGACGGCGAGCTCGACATGTCCGTCCCAGCGGGAAATCGACACGGCCAGCTGACGAGCGTTGCCGTGCCGGACGGCGTTAGCGCAGGCCTCCTGCGTGATCCGCAGCAACGCGTGCTCGACCGGCGCGGGCACAGTGACCTCGGCCAGGTCGGCGTCGACCGTGACACCCAGGCGGTCCTGGTAAGCCGCGCAGATCTCCCGCAGCGCCGGGGTGAGCCCGGTGCCGTCCAGGTTGGCCGGCCGCAATTCGATCAGCAGCGTCTGCATGTCGCGCAGCGCCTCTTCGCTGATCCGCTCGATCACCTTGGCCTGCTGATTGTCCGGGTCGGCCCGGCTCATCCCGGCGGCGATCATCCGCAGGCCGAACAGGTGCTGGGAGATCGCGTCGTGGACCTCGCGGGCGATCCTGGCTCGCTCGGCGGACCGCGCGTCGCTGGTGGCCCGCTGCCGTTCGGCGGTGAGCGCCGAGCCGAGCTGGCGGGTCATGGTGGTGAAGTTCGCCTCCAGCCGGCCGAGCTCGTCCCGGCCGGACGAAGGCAGGCTGACGGTGTAATCGCCATCGGCGACCGCGAGGGTGGCTCGCTCAAGGCGGCGGACCCGGCGGACGATTCCGCGCGAGGCGAGCAGCCCGAACAGCACGCCGACCGGCACGATGGCGAAGATCAGCGCATAAGGTCCGGTCAGCACCGGCCCGGCCTCACCGAGCTGACCCAGTTCGGTCAGGGCATGGACCGGGCTGATGTACCGGTTCGACCACGGCGCCTGGACGTAGACGAAGGCGACTCGCCGGGACGAGCCGGCGGGCGGCGGGCTGAGACCAGCCCAGCTGGCCCGCCAGACCATGAAAGCCACGGTGCCATACCGGGTGCCGACGCCGCCGCCCTTGATGTGGCCGTCTACCACGTTCGCCGGATCGGCTTGGACTGGGAGTTCGCTGAAGGCCGGCCGACCGGGCCGGTACCGCGACGGGGCGGAGGAGGCGAGTACCGTGCCGTCGGCGGCGATCGCGATGACGGCGGTGATCGGCTGGTCGCTGCGGACCGGGCCGAGGATCGCCGGGACGATCAGCGCACCGCTCGGGTTCGTCCTGACCGTGCCGGGCTGCTCCGTGCGCCCGAAGTCGCCGAGCACGGTCCCGGCAGGCACGCCGGCGGGGTGGAGCCGTGAGATCTGCCGGCCGTAGCTCTGGGCAGACGCATCCACCTCGGCCTGCAACTTGGCGTTGTTCAGCAGCCGGGGCACCTGGAAGCCGAGCACGAGCATCTCGATCAGCACCACGGCGGCGAGCGTGACGAGAATGTAGGACGCGATCAGCCGGCCTGATAGCCCCCACATCCTGCGCCGCACGCGGTCAAGCACATCTGCACGCTACCTTCGCGCAACGCTGCCGCGTATCCCTCCGATGAGGTAGCCGGGCTACGCCCGATGCGTGATGTGCCGGCCACAGAGCGATCGGCACGCTGTCACCCATGAACACCAAGTCACGAATCGCGGCTGCCGGCCTCGGCGTAGCCG
Source organism: Streptosporangiaceae bacterium (assembly GCA_036501205.1). Taxonomy (GTDB): domain Bacteria; phylum Actinomycetota; class Actinomycetes; order Streptosporangiales; family Streptosporangiaceae; genus Chersky-822. The sequence goes on from DASYAT010000218.1 coordinate 12,745, forward strand.
CCGTCCTGCTGGCTGCCGGATGCGGTGCAAGCACATCCTCCACCAGCGCGCCCGACGCCGGCGGGTCAGCGAACTCCCCATCACCGGTCCGCTACACCGACTGCATGCGCTCGCACGGGGTGCCGGACTATCCAGCCCCCGACAGCAGCGGACAGCTGCCCAAGATCACGCCCTCGAACGTGCAGCAACTCGGGATCAGCCTTACCCGGTTCAATACCGCCCAGACGGCCTGCGGGAAATTCTGGCCGTACCAGCCGCCGACGGCGGCGCAGGCGCAGCAAGAACTGGCCGACTACCTCAAGTTCGCCCGGTGCATGCGCGCGCACGGGTTGCCTGGCTTCCCCGATCCCACCGCCGAGACCGGCGGCCCCCGGTTCTTGATCAGCATCAGCAAGGACGGGTTTGACCCGCATTCACCGGGGGTTCTCGCCAAGGCGCACGCCTGCGAGCACGTGCTGCCGGCGGGCTCGAGCCTTCCTGAGGTGACGGTGACGCCGTGAGATCACGACCGGCGGCTCTGGCCATCGGCGTAGTCGTCGCCGCCGGGGCGGTGTCGGCCTGGCGGGCCGGAGTGTTCTCCTCATCCGGCTCGGCCGGGACCGGCCTGGTGGCGCCGGCGTCCGCCACCGCGATGGTGACCAGGCAGGAGCTGACGGCGACGACGCCGCTCGCCGCGACGCTGGGGTACGCCGGGTCGTTCTCAGTGCGCGGGCTGGGCGGCGGGACGCTGACCTGGCTTCCGTCGGCCGGGCGGGTGATTCGGCAGGGACAGGTGCTGTACCGGACGGACCTGACCAGCCCGGTGGCGCTGCTGTACGGCCGAGTCCCGGCGTGGCGGACCCTGGACGAGGGCGTCACCGGGGCGGACGTGACCCAGCTGAACCACGACCTGGTGGCACTCGGGGACGCGGCCCGTGCGACCATCGCGGCGCTGGGCTGGGACTACTTCTCCTGGGCGACGCAAGCCGGGGTACAGAAGCTGCAGTCGGCCACCGGGATCGCCTATCCGACGGGATCACTGTCGCTCGGGCAAGTGGTGTTCGAGCCGGAGGCGCTGCGGGTGTCGCAGGTGACGGGGATCCTTGGCGGCCCGGCGACCGGGCCGGTGCTGCAGGCGACAACGGACCGGCATCACGTGACGATCCCGCTCGACGCCTCCCAGGAGACCGCGGTGAAGGCGGGCGACCGGGTGACGGTAACGCTGCCGGACGGGAACGCGGTGCCGGGCGTCGTGTCCTCGATCGGCACGGTGGCGAGGACCGTCACATCCGGATCGGACGGCGGACCCGTCACGACGATCCCGGTGCAGGTGCGGCTGACCGAGCCGAAGACGGCGGGCTCCTTGGACCAGGCGCCGGTCACGGTGAACGTCACGACCGCGAGCAGCCACGGCCCGGTACTGGCGGTGCCGGTAGGCGCGCTGCTGGCCCGGTCACCCGCCCAGTACGTGGTGGAAGTCGCCGGCCCTGGGAACTCCAGGCGCTGGGTGCCGGTCAGGGTCGGGATCTTCGACGACGCCACCGGGCTGGTGCAGGTGTCCGGCGCGCTGGCTCCCGGCCAGCGAGTCGTGGTACCGGTGTCATGACCGGCCCGCAGAAAGCCAGGGAGCCGGTGCTGGAGCTAGACCAGGTGTCGAAGAAGTTCCCCGGCCAGCCGCCAGTGCTGGCCTTGGACCAGGTGAGCCTGGCCGTAGCCGCGGGCGAGCTGACCGCGATCGTCGGCCCGTCCGGGTCGGGCACGTCGACACTGCTGCACCTGATGGGCACCCTGGACAAGCCGACGGCCGGCACAGTGCGAGTCACCGGACTGGACGCCGCCGCGATGGCCGACCGTGAACTGGCCGCGCTGCGGGCCTCCAGGATCGGGTTCGTCTTCCAGCAGTTCTTCCTGGCCGAGCACCAGTCCGTGCTGGACAACGTGGCCGACGGGCTGCTGTACGCCGGCGTCCGGCCGGCCGAGCGGCGGCGGCTGGCGACCGAGGCCCTCCGCCGGGTCGGGCTCGCGCACAAGGCCGCCGCCCGGCCGACCCAGTTGTCCGGGGGCGAGCGGCAGCGGGTCGCGATCGCGCGGGCGGTCGTCGGGCGACCCCCGGTGGTGCTGGCCGACGAGCCGACCGGAAATCTCGACTCCGCGACCGGCACCGCGATCCTGCGGCTGCTCGAGGAGCTGAATCAGCAGGGCACCACGGTCATCGTCATCACCCACGACCACGCCGTCGCCGCCAGGACGCGGCGCCGGATCGAGATGCTCGACGGGCACATCGTCACCGACACCTCGCAGGCACCATCATGACCGCGGCCCCCGTCCCGGCCCGCCTGGGCCCAGCCGACCTGGCCGGGCTGGCGGCAGTCGGGCTGCGCACCCGCAAGCTGCGGGCCGGGCTGTCGGCACTCGGCATCGCGATCGGCGTCGCGGCGATCGTCGCGGTCCTCGGCCTGGCCGCGTCCTCGTCCGCCGCGCTGCTGGCCGAGATCCACCGGCTGGGCACCAATCTGCTGACCGTCAGCAACGGGCAGACCTTCGGTGGTACCACCGCCGAACTGCCAGCGGCGGCTCCCGGCATGATCGCCCGGCTGCCCGGCGTCACCGCCCTCCAGGACATCGGCGGGATCAACGGGGTCAACGTCTACAAGTCCCCGTACATCCCCTCGGTCGAAACCAACGCACTCGGCGTGGACGCCACCACCCTGGGCCTGCCGGCCACGGCCGGCACCTCGGTAGCGCTGGGCCAGTTCCTGAACGCGGCGACCGAACGCGAACCGGTCGCCGTGCTCGGGGCCGGCACCGCGCGGCTGCTCGGCATCGACCGGATCACGCCCGGGCTGCGGATCTTGGTCGGCGGCCAGTGGTTCTATGTCACCGGCATCCTCAACCGCGCGGTGCTGGCGCCTGAGCTCGATTCCGCGGTCCTGATCGGGTTCCCCGCCGCCGAGAAATACCTGAACTTCGACGGCCACCCGTCGCAGATCTACGTCCGTACCGTCAACACCCAGGCGGTGACCACGCGGGTGGACCGGCTGCTCGGATACCAGGCCAACCCGGAGAGCCCGAACCAGGTCAACGTCTCTCAGCCGTCGTCCGCGCTCACCGCCCAGGCCGACGCTAAGGGCACCCTGGACACGCTGTTTCTCGGCCTCGGCGCGATCGCGCTGCTGGTCGGGGCGATCGGGGTCGCCAACATCATGGTCATCTCGGTCCTGGAACGCCGTCAGGAGATCGGGCTGCGCCGCGCCCTCGGCGCGACCAGAGGCCAGATCCGGATCCAGTTCCTGGCCGAGGCCATCCTGCTGTCCCTGACCGGCGGTGCGGCTGGAGTCGTTATCGGCGCCGCGGTTACCGCCATCTACGCCCGGAGCCACGGCGAACTGCTGGTTGTCCCGGCGCAGGCCTGGGCGGGAGGCCTCATCGCCGCCGTCGTAATCGGGGCACTGGCCGGGCTGCTGCCAGCCATCCGCGCCGCGCGGCTGTCGCCGACCCGGGCCTTGTGGAGCCTATGAGCCGGGATCGACGGTGGCGGTGGCCAGGCCGTTCTGGTAGGCGAAAGTGACGGCCTGGGCGCGGTCGCGGGCGCCGATCTTGGCCAGCAAGTGGTTGACGTGGCTCTTGACGGTGCCTTCGGTGATGACGAGCCGGCCGGCGATCTGCGTGTTCGACAGGCCAGCCGCGATGAGGGAGAGCACCTGGGCTTCCCTGGCGGTGAGTCCGGCTGGGAGTGGTGAGCCCGGTCGGCCAGGGCCCTGGTCCGGCGCCAGCGATGCGGTGGCGAGGGCGTCGACCAGGTGGTGCTGGACGGCGGGGTCGATGACCGCGTGATTGTCGAGGACTTGCCGCAGCGCCGCCCGGATCTCCGCACCGCCCGCGTCCTTGGTCAGGTAGCCGCGGGCGCCGGCCCGCAAGGCGGTGAGCACGGATCGGTCATCGGCGTAGGTGGTGAGCGCGATCACCTTGGTCTGGGGCACGCGTTCGCGCAGCAGGCGGGTGGCCTCGACGCCGTCGCAGCGGGGCATCCGCAGGTCCATGAGGACGATGTCGGGGAGCAGTTCGGCGGCCAGGGCGACAGCCTCGGCTCCGTCGCAGGCGGCACCGACGACATCGACGTCCGGCAGCAAGCCCAGCACCAGGGCCAGGCCTTCCCTGACCACGCGCTGGTCGTCCGCGATGAGCACGCGCATCGGCCCCGTCATGTCGCCACCGTCAGGCCGGAATCCGCAGCTCGACCCGGAAGCCGCCGCCGGTAGTCGCCGCCGTGAGCTGGCCGCCGAGGAGCTCGGCCCGTTCGCGCATCCCGGTCAGGCCGTAACCCGAGCCGTCGCCGCCCGGGTCGTCACCAGCCGTCCCGGACTCCAGCCCGGCCTGGCGGGCGAAGTTCTCGACGGTCAGGCGAGCGTGGATCGGCTCGTAGCCAAGATGCACCTCGACCCGGTCAGGGCGGGCGTGCCTGGTGATATTCGTGAGCGCTTCCTGCGCGACCCGGTACATCGCCAGGCCGGCCTCGGCCGGAAGCTCGTGGGCGTGGCCGGACACCGTGAACTGGCAAGGGACGCCGTTGACCAGCTGGAACTGGGCGGCGAGATCGGCCAGCCCGCCCGGCCCTGGCAGCTCGTCGTCACGCAGCATCCCGATCGCGCGGCGGGCCTCCTGCAGTCCGGCTTTGCCCAGGTGATGCGCTCGCTCGATGATCGCCGGCAGGCGGGGATCAGCGGGATCATCGGCCGCGAGCATCCGGGCGCCTTCGAGCTGGAGGATCAGCCCGGACAGGGAATGGGCGAGTACGTCGTGCATCTCCCTGGCCAGCCGCTGGCGTTCAGCCAGCCGGGCGGCCTCCGCCTGCGCGGCCCTTGAGCCTTCAAGCTCGACCAGCAGCAGCTCGGCTTGGTCGCCAGCCTGCACCAGCCGCCTGGCCAGCAACGTCATGCCGGGGAAGCCGACGATCGCGATACCGCTGAACAGTGCCCCGATCGGCGCGCCCCTGCCCACCACCACGGCCACGACGGCCAGGCCCGTGATGACGACGATGGACAGCGCGATCGGCAGGCGATCGGGTACTCGCGGCGGGAGCAGGACCAGGCCGACCAGGAGCCCGGCCAGGCCAGCCGCGGGCTGCACGACCATGAGCGCCGCCGAGCTGGCGACCAGCGCCGCGGCCAAGACGATCCGGATCACGGCCCGCCGGTGCCGTACGGTCAGAACGCTAAGAACGCCGAGCGCGAATCCGCCCACCGCCAGGACCGCCACCACGTCGCCGACCAGTAGCCCGGGGTTGCGGCCGCTGGTCAAAGTGAGCGCTACCACCGCGACGAACAGGAGCGGAGCGATGCGGCGCGTCCACCGCAGAGCCGCCCCCTGGCGGGCCCGCGTCCGGCGCAGAGCGACCAGTGCCGGGCTGCTCACGGAGTCAGTGCTCACGGGACGAACACTACGGGGCATAAGCCAGGAGAGCACTAGATCTGAGCTGGAGCTCTCACGCAGCTCTAACGCAGGGTGCAGGCGGCCTCTACCCGTGGTTACACCCGGGCAGCTCGGCAGATTGCAGTTCCTGGCCGATGACGGGCCGAGCTCCGAGCCGCATACTTGGGCACCATGCTGACCGAGCCGGGACGATGGGCCGTGGAAACGCACGGCCTTACCAAGCGCTTCCGGGCGAACACCGCCGTGAACGCGGTCGACCTGCTGGTGCCGACGGGATCGGCGTTCGGCTACCTGGGCCCGAACGGCGCCGGCAAGACCACGCTCATCCGGATGCTGCTCGGGCTCACCAAGGTCACGGCCGGCACCATGGCGCTGCTCGGCTACCCGGTCCCCGCTCAGCGCGGCGCCGCGCTCGCTCGTACCGGCGCCATCGTCGACCAGCCCAGGTTTCACGACCACCTGACCGGCAGGCAGAACCTCCGGCTGCTCGCCGCGGCCCGCGGGCCGGCCGCGCGGGACCGCATCGATCCAGTGCTGGAACGGGTCGGCCTGGCCCGGCGCGCCGATGACCGGGCTGGAACGTACTCGCTCGGCATGCGGCAGCGCCTAGGGGTCGCCGCATGCCTGCTCGCCGACCCGAAGCTGCTCATCCTCGACGAGCCGATGAACGGGCTCGACCCGGCCGGGATGGCCCAGATGCGGGAGCTGATCCGGTCGCTGGCGGCGGAGGGCCGCACGGTCATGCTGTCTTCCCACCTGCTGGATGAGGTGGAGCGGACCTGCGACACGGTGGCGATCGTCGATCGCGGCCGCATCATCGCGCAGGGACCGCTCGGCGAACTGCTGGCCGGGGAGACATCGCTTGAGTCCTTGTTCCTGCGGGTCACCAGCCGGCTGGAGGATCCGCGATGATCGCCACCAGAATCATGGAGCTGAGCCGGCGGCGCGGCCTGATGATCACGCTCATCGTGCTGAACATCGGACTCCCGGCGCTGTTTCTGGTCATCCGGCTGCTGCTGCACGTGTTCGCGCCGCGCACCAGCCCGCCGGCCGGCGGCTATTTCATCTTCGTGATCCTGGCGGCCGGCTTCCTGCCCACGTTCGGTTTCATCTCCGCGGTCATGCTGGGCGGCACGGCCGGATCGCGCGACCTGGCCGAAGGCATGTTCCGGCATCTGGTGGTGACCGGCCGGTCCCGGCTGGCGCTTTACCTGACCAGGATTCCGGCCGGACTGGCGATCCTGGCGTCGTTGCTCGCGATCAGCTATCTGGCGATTTGCGCGGTGTCCGTCTTCGCCGCGCCTGCCTTCGTCAGTGACTGGAACCTGAACATCCCGCCCGGGCTGTCCAAGGCCGGCTTCGAGAACTGGTCAAGGGACCGCGCCTTGCCGGTCATCTGCTCGCTCTACGACGGGCGCCTGCCCGCGGGCGCCTCCTGCCCAGGGCCACCCTGGTGGTCGAAGTCGGCGATCACCCCGGCCCAGCCCGCGAGTCCTGAGCTGGAGGCGGTAGCCGCCGAGACCGCCGGCCGGCACTACGGCGGCTACCGGAACACCGTCCGCAGTCCGGGCTGGTCGCTGATGATCAAGACCGGGCTCTGGATCGAGCTTGAAACGGGCGTGATCTTCGTGCTCGGGCTCGGGCTCGCTGCGCTGATGGGCCAGCGAACCGGCCCGGTGATCCTGCTGCTTGTCTTTCAGCTGATCCTGACGCCGATCATCGCCGCGATCACCCTTCCGCAGCTTCAGTTCCTGCGAAGATCCGTCATCGGGTTCGCTCTCACCCGGCTGGAACCCTCCGGCCTGCCAGTGGTCGCGGCCTTGCCGGGAATATCCGGCGGCGCCGGCGGACCAGGGTCGGCGCGAATGCTCTCGCCCGGCTCGGTCGCCGACGCCATCCTGGTCATCTTCGCGTGGCTGGTCATCTGGACCATCCTCGGCGCCTGGCGAATGATGACCAGGGACGCCTGACGCAGCCTCTGGACTGCGCGAAATAAACAACCGCAAATTTTTACTCAGAAAAATGCCTTTTTAGAAGAAAAATTTGCGCGGCCTTATGACCTCGTTACCAGAGCCGGATCTCGGCTCAGGCCAGTGACCGAGCCCGGTGGGCGTGTCGTTACGATATGTGCCGTCTATGGGCGCGTTGCAGCGATATCTCCTGATCTCAGGTGCGAGGGGAGCTGCCGGATGGAATCCGGTGACAACGAGCTTCCCGGCAGTCGGCTACGGCGGCTGCGGGAGGCTGCCGGGCTAACGCAGGAGGAGCTCGCTGGCCGGTCAGGCGTGAGCGAACGGGCCATCGGCAACCTGGAACGCGGGATCGGGCGGCCCTATCCGAGCTCGATCCGGCTCGTCGCGACCGCCCTTGGCCTAACTGGCGCGGTTGCCGATGATCTGGTCATCAGCTACCGGACCGCAGGCAACGCCAGCCAGGACAGCCAGGACAGCGCGCCGGCGGCGGCAGTGCCGACCTCGGCCACGGCGCCGGTCCCGGCCGCTGGGTTGCATCAGCTCCCGGCCGCAATTCCGTATTTCGCCGGACGGACCGCGGAACTGACGCTCCTTGACCGCTGGCTTGAGCATGCCAACGGCCAGGCTATGGCGATCTCGGCGATCAACGGAATGGCCGGCATCGGCAAAACCACCTTGGCGCTGCACTGGGCGCACCGCAGGGCCAGCCATTTCCCTGACGGCGAGCTGTACGCGAACTTGCATGGCCACGACCCGTCCGGGCTGCCGGCGAACCCGGGTGAGGTTGTACTCCGGTTTCTGTACGCGCTGGGCGTGACCGCCGCGCAGGTGCCCGCGGACCTGGAGGGCCAGACGGCGCTTTACCGCAGCCTTCTGAACGGCAAGCGAATGCTGATCCTGGCCGACAACGCCCGCGACGCCGCTCAGGTGCGGCCGCTGCTGCCAGGGTCGCCTGGGAGCCTGGTGCTGGTGACCAGCCGCAGCCAGCTCGACGGGCTCGCCGCCACCGACGGCGCAAGGACGCTCAGCCTCGAAGTGCTCACCGGCGCCGAAGCATCCGATCTGCTCGCCGCCCGGGTTGGTGCGAGCCGGACGGCGGCTGAGCCTCTGGCGGTGGCCGAGCTGGTCAGGCTGTGCGCCCGGCTGCCGCTCGCGCTGGCCATCGCGGGCGCCCGGGCCGCCTCGACCAACTGGCCGCTGGCCGCGCACGCCGCCGAACTCGCCGAGCGACGGCACCGGCTCGACGCCCTCGACCTCGGCGAAGCCGCCGCCGACGTGCGCAGCGTGTTCTCCTGGTCTTACCGTCAGCTCTCCGAGCCGACCGCGCGGATGTTCCGCCTGCTTGGCCTGCATCCAGGGCCAGACTTCTCGGCATCCGCCACGGCCAGCCTCGCCGACCTGGACGGTACGCAAGCGGGCTCGGCGCTGCGGGAGCTAAGCCAGGCAAATCTGCTGATTGAGCGCGCTCCCGGTCGGCACGCGCTGCATGACCTGCTGCACGCATATGCGTTCGAGCTAGCCAAGAGCGACAGTGCCGGCGAAGAAAACCGGGCCGCCCTCGACCGGATGATCGACCACTACCTGTACTCGGCGCAGGCCGCCGACCGGACGCTGGACGAAGCGCAGGACGTGATGACCACGGATCCGCATAGGCCCGGCGTGCGGCCGGAGCGGTTCGAGGATCGCGATCAGGCCATGGCCTGGTTCGAGGCCGAGTACAAGACGCTGATCACGATCACCAGGCTGGCATCAGAAAGTCGCGACGGGGTGCGGACGCAGTGGCTCGCCTGGGCGACCGTCACGTTTCTCGACCGCCGCGGTTTCTGGCCGGACCTGGTGGCGGTTCAGCACATCGCGCTGCAGGCCGGGTGGCGCCTGGGTGACCTGCCCGGGCAAGCGCGTACGCACCGCAATCTCGGCCGGGCCTACGCCAGGCTCGGCCGGTACGATCGCGCGCTCGACAGCCTGAACAAGGCGGTCGAGCTTTCCTTCCGGCTCGGCGACAAGGCGTCGCAAGCCCGGGCTCACCTGACCATCAGCGTGATCCACGGGTCCACGGACGGCCTCGCTGACTCGCTGGCCAGCAGCCTGCGTGCGCTCGACCTGGCGCAGGCCACCAACGACTCGATGCTGACGGCCACTGCCTGCAACAACGTCGGCTACGGCTACGCGGCGCTCGGCGATTTCGGTCAGGCCCTCGGGTACTGCCAGCGGGCGGTGCGGGAGCATCGCAAGGCGGGCAGCAGCGCCTCGCTCGAGGCGAGCACCTGGGACAGCCTCGGCTACGTGTACCACCAGCTCGGCGACCACGTCCGCGCGACCGACAGCTACCAGCGGGCCCTGGCTCTGTTCAGCGAGATCGGCGCGAGTTACCTGCACTCCCAGACCCTGCGCCGCCTCGGCGACACCTACCAGGCGACGGGCGACGCGGACGCGGCCGTCGATGCCTGGGAGCACTCGCTGACCATCCTGGCGGACCTGGCCCATCCCGACATGGACCAGGTCAGCGAGAAGCTACGGCAGGCACGGGCGGGGACTGCGGACAGCCCGTCCGGCTGACCTCACGGTGACGGCCAGGTTTCCTTGCTATGGTCGGCCGGCGATCCGCAGGACGGCGTGGATGCGGGACAGCTCCTTAGCTTGGTTCCCTCGAAATGGTCTGGCGGGCTGGTATCCGCCGTAAAGTCGACGGTATAGAACCCCTTGTGCTTTCCGTTGCCGACGGTCCACTTCTTGACCCATTTGATCAAGCCGACCAGGCGCCTGCCGGAAACAATCGCCACCGCGGCGGACACGAACCCGATTATTGCGGCCAGATGCGGATGGCTGGGCACGAAGATAGCGATGGCGTTGGAAATGAAAGCCAGCCATCTGGTGATCGTGTCAATATGCCTCGTTGCCACCTCGCCGGTGACATTGGCCATAGCCCCGGCCATATTGGGCGACTCGTCGTAGTAGACATCTCCGCTTATCCGGCTGAGCCGGTGGAAGGTCTCATAGGTCCACCAGACCAGCCCGGTCGGATCGGCGCGGGAGACCGGGTTGTCGCCGGCGTAGGCGTAGGGCTGGTAGGTCTGGCTGATGGCGGGGTCGACCGAGATGAACGCGCCTGCAGCGGGATCGTAGTAGCGGTTCACCAGGTAGATCAGGCCGTCTGGGTCGGTGTAGCCGCCGGCGTAGCCGAATGGGGTGCTGGTAGTGAGTCCGCCGAGGGCGGCCGGGTTGCCCCAGGCGTCGTAGCTGGCGGTACTGGTGAGCGCGCCGGCGGCGCTGACGGTGCCGCGTACCGAGCCCAGCGCGTCGCCGACGAGGTAAGCCAGGGCGCCGGTGGACAGGCTGACCTGCTCGACCGGGGTGGTGCTGCCCGCATAGATGTAGGCATTGCCGGCGTCCATGATGAGCTGCGGGACCGCAGCCAGCGTGTTCCAAGTGAACGTTTGCGTTCCTGAGCTGGTGGTCGCGGTAGCGCGGTCGCCGTTGCCGTCGTAGGTCGCCGCCGTCAGGTTCGCCGCGGTGTTGCGGTAGGAGGCGAGTTGTCCGGCCCCGTTCCAGGACCCCGAGATCGTCGAGGTGCCGCCTTGGGCCGCGCCGAGTCGCTCGCCGTCCGCGTTGTAGGTGTAGCTGGTGGTCGTGCCCGATAGCGCCGACGAAGCCAGTTCACTGTCGTGGTCGTAGCTGCCGCTCGCGCCGGTCGGCAGCGTGGTCAGGTTTCCTGAGGGATCGAAGCCGTAACTCAGGGTTGTTCCGGTGCCCGGCTTCATCGAGCTGACCCGGCCCTGGCCGTCATAGGTGTAGGCGGCCGGCGAGGACGGCGACGACGGGGTGTCGGTCTCGGTGAGCACGGTACCGGCGGGTGCGTCAGAATAGGCGAAGGACTGCAGGGTCGAAGTCGAGTTCTTGAGGCTGATCAGCGCTGGGGTATCGGTCGGATCGTAGGTGGTCGTGACGGTGTCGCCGGACGAGCCGAGGCCAAGCGAATTGGTCAGGCCGTCCGCATTATTTCCAACTGAAATTTGGTGGTTATTAAAATCGGTGACTGAGTTCAGCAAGTCTGCGTTGTCGTAGCCGTAGTTCACCGTGCTGCTGGTAGCCCACGTCGCACTGGCAGGCAATGGGTAAGTGATTCCGGTCACCTGACCGTCGGCGTTGAATCCGTATCCGGTGGTCTGGCCGGCGCCATTGTGAGTGGAGGTCAGCTCACCGAAGGCGTCGTAGGTGAACGTCGATGACCCCGTCGCGTCGGTCATGCCGGTCCGGTTGCCGCTGGCGTCGTAGGTGTAGCTGACCGAGTGCGCCGACGCACCCGAGTAGCTAACCGTCGCGGGCTGGCTTTGCGGGGTGTAGGTCCAGGTCGTGGTGACGCCATTGGGGTCGGTCCTGGTCAGCGTGTCCCCGGACGAGTCGTAGGTCTCGGTCGTCGTCGCTCCGCTCGGCGCGGCGCTGGTGGCCGGGCTCGTGCTCGACACCACCTCGCCGTCCGAGTCATAGCTGGAGGTGGTCTGATAGGCGGCCTGGGCCGGGAACGAGGTTGCCGACACGACGTACGGCGTCGAGTTCTCGCAGCTCGCGGTGCCGCCGGCGTTGCCGTCCGGGGCCACTACCGCGGTCCGGTCTCCGTTCGGGTCGTAACAGAACGAGGTCGTGGACGCCGCCGATGTCCCCGACCCGGTCGTGATGGAAGCCAGGTTTCCCGTTTCGTCGTAGGTCTGCGTGGTGACCTGATTCGCGCCGCCATTCGTCGCGGGCGGGGCCGTCGTCGTGACCAGGTCGCCATCGCTGTCATAGGCGTACGTGGTCGTCTCGAATCCGGATTGGCCGGCCGGAGCCGGGGTGTACATCGCGGTTTTCTGGCCGAGACCGTCGTAGGTGGACATCGTCGCGTCCGAGGCCAGCATGCTCGTCGCGGGAGCGTAACCGGCCGGGTAGGCGGTCGGGCACGAAGACGCGGTGAGGTTCTGGTTGGCCACTCCGGCCGGCGGGACCGTCTGAGCGACGTTGCCGTCCCCGTCGTAACAGGTCAGGGTCGCGTTGCCGTCGGGATCGGTGACGAGAACTGGCTTGTCGTCGGCATTGGCCTTGGTCGTGGCGGTGAACCCGCGAGCGTCCTGAACGCTCGCCTGGTTGCCGTCGGCGTCGTAGCCGTAGGTGGTGACCCTCGGGGTGACCGTGTGCCCGGTGCCCCCGCCCGCGGTCACGGTCTTCGGCTGGCCGTCGCTGGTGTACGCGGTGATGGTGGTGTAGTTCCCGGAGTTGCCGCCGGCGAGGTTGCCGTCGGGGCTGGTGACCGAGGTCTGCTCGCCGTCACCGTCGTAGGCGTAGGTGGTCATCGCCAGCTCGGTGCCGTTGCCGTCAGGCGTGGAGCTGGACGTCAGGTCGCCCTGGGGGTTGTAGGCGAGCTGGGTGACGGCGCCGTTGGCCGCGATCGTGGCGCAAGGCAGCGAGGCTGACGCCGGCACCGCCGTGCAGGTGATCGTGGTGCCGTTCAGCGTGACGCTATTGCCCTTGAAGAGCTGATAGGTGGTCGCGGAGTACGCGGCGGTGCCGCCGCCTGGCTCATAGACGCCGGTGGTCGAGTACAGCTCGTTCCCGTTGGTATCGAACAAGGTCCAGGTCTCGCCGAGCGGCGGCGCCGAGGACGGCGCGGTGATCACGCCGCCGGGCGTGACCGGCGCTGGCGGGCTCGCGCTCGCGCAGCCGGTACCTGCGGCCTGGTCGGTGCCGTCGCAGCTCACCTGGTTCAGGCTTGTGTACGAGTCGGTGGTGGTGCCGGCCTGGGTGCCGATGCCGTCCGGTGTCGACGACGACGTGGCGTCCCCGGCGGAGTTGAAGGTGCTCGCGGTGGCATTGCCCAGGCCGTCGACAGTCTCCGTGTCGAGCTGCGTACCCGCGCTTGGTCCTGACGCGCTCTGCGCGGGCAGGTAGTCCTGCTCCGATGACAGCGCCGTGCCGGCGGTCCAGGCTGCCTGGGACGCCTGCGTGCCGAGGGTGTAACCGTAGACGGTGGCGTTGCCGTCCGGATCTGTGACGGTGACGTAGCCGGTGCCGGTCGCCGCGTCCATGCAGTTGCCCGAGCTGGCGTTGACGCAGTAGCTGAAGGTGGACTTGAACCCCGTCGGGTCGGTCTGGCTCGTCACCTGACCAGCCGCGTTGTAGACGTTCACGGTCGAATCGCCCGCGTCGGGGCCGCCCGGCTGCGCGTCCGGCGAGGTGATGGTGAGCAGGTCGCTGGCCAGCAGCGGGTTGCCGGTGCTGGCGGCGCCGTAGGCATAGCTGGTGACGTTGGTCATCGGGTCGGTGACCGAGGTCAGGTTGGCGTTGGTGTAGCCGTAGTCCCAGGTACGGCCCATGGGATCGGTGACCGACGTGATCAGGCCGCTGCCATTGGAGCCGATGACCAGCGCGCGACCAGATGCCGCGGTGATCGTTTCGCAGGAGGTAGCAGTCGCCGGGCAGGCCCCTGATCCGGGCGCGGGCGACTGATAAGTGATCGTCAGCGTGTCGCTGGCTGGGTTGGCCTCACTGAGGAGCTGTCCGTCCCAGGAATAGGTGTACGTGTCGGATCCGGCTGACGGGATGAACGTATAGGTCTGGCGGGCCGTGTTGCCGGTGAGGCTGGCACCGTCATAGACCGGCAGCGCACAGTAGCCACCCGCCACCTGGTAAGGAGCGGTACACACCCCGCCAGCCTGGGCGTAGAACGTGACCTGGGCGCCGCCGGGCTGAGTGACCGTGATGCCGCCCGGCGCCGGGGACAGCGAACTGGTCTGCCCAGGGGCGGCCGGGATCGCGGAGTCGGGCGTGGCCGTGACCTCCTGGACCATGTCGTCGCCCGCGTCGGAGATGAACAGGTCACCGGCCGGGTCGGTGCCGATGCCAGACACGCCGTTCAGCTGCGCGGACGTGGCCGGACCACCGTCGCCCGCGCTTCCGACCGCCCCTGCGATGCCAGCCACGGCGTAGATGTCGCCTGCCGTCATCGACTGGCTCCACTGGGTGCCGCTGGAGGCCGCGATCTCGCGGACGACGCTGTTACTGGTGTCGTCGATGTACAGGTCACCGGCACTGTCGAGGACGACCTGCACCGGACTGCTCAGCAAGGCGTTCACGGCCGGGCCGGTATTGCCGCCACTGCCGCCGGCGCCGGTCGCCGAGCCGGCGATCGTGTAGACGTCGCCGCCGGTCATCGAGATACCCCATTGGGCGTGGGTGGCGGCGGCGACCTCCTGGATCCGGTTGTTGCCGGTGTCAGAGATATAGAGGTTCCCGGCTGAATCGACGGCTACGTCGGCATCCTGGCTGAGCTGGGCCGAGATGGCTGGGCCGCCATCGCCGGCGGTACCCGACGTGCCGGGGGTGCCGTCAACCGCGTAGATATCGCCGGCGGTCATCGCGATCCCGTAGTGCGTGCCCGAGCTGGCCGGTACTTCCTGCACCTCGAAGTTGCCCGGGTCGGCGAGGAACACATCACCGGCCCCGTCCACCGCGACGCCGGCGGGCACGGAGAGCTTGGCATTGGTCGCCGGCCCGCCGTTACCGGAGTCGCCGCTGGTGCTGCCTGCGATCGTGGAGATGTCGCCGGTGCTCGCCGCGACCTCGCGGATCTGGTGGTTGTTCGTGTCGGCGATGTAGAGGTTTCCCGAGGAGTCGACCGCGATCCCTTCGGGCGTGTTCAGCAGCGCCGAGGTGGCCAGGCCGCCGTTGCCCGAGTTGCCGGCCGCACCGGATGCGCTGCCGGCCACGGTGTAGATGTCACCGGCCGTCATTGAGATTCCGAACTGGATGTGCCCGTGGCCGGCGATCTCCTGGACCCGGTTGTTGCTGGTGTCAGCGATAAAGATGTCGCCGTGCGTGTCCGAGCCGATGCCACGTGGACTGCTGAGCCCGGATGATACGGCCGGGCCGCCGTCGCCGACCGTTCCGAGTTCTTTGCTGTTGCCGCCCGCGATGTCGGAGATGTTCGCGGTCGAGGTGCTGATCTTGCGTATCTCGTTGTTGCTGGTATCGGACACGTAGACGTTGCCGCTTGAGTCGACCCAGAGCGCGCCCGGGTCGTTCATCAGCGCCGATGTGGCCGCGCCGCCATCGCCGGAGTCGCCGGCCGTACCGCCTGAGTTCCCGCCGATCGTATAGACGAAGTTCACGGTCATCGACTGGCCGAATTCCGTGTGCGTGGTGCCGGCGACCTCCTGCACGCGATTGTTGCCGTCGTCGGCGATGTAGAGGTTGCCGTTCGGGTCACGTACCGAGGTCGGCGACCACAGATTCGACTGGTTGGCGGCTTTGTTGTCGAAGCCGATCGTGCAGCTGCTTGAGTTCCGGCCCGCCACTGCATACAGGTCGAACTGCGTCATCGAGGTGCCGAAGAAGGTGCCGGTGGACAACGGCACCTCCTCGACGCGACAGTTGGCCGTATCTGCGATGAGCAGGTTGCCGTTGCCGTCGATCGTGACGCCCTGCGGGTCGGTGAGGAACGCACTCGTGGCCTTGGTGCCGTTGTTGGACTGGCCGGAGGTTCCGGCCGAGCTGCCGGCCACCGTGTAGGCGAAGGTGGCGGTCATGGACTGGCCCCACTCGGTCGTGGTGGCGGCGGCGATCTCCTGGATCCGGTTGTTGCCCGCGTCGGCGATGTACAGGTCGCTCCCGTGGCTGCCGGCCCCTAGGTGCAGGCTCACCGGGTCGTCCAGGTCAGACTGGGTGGCGACCTTGGCGTCGAAACCGAGCGCGCACTGGCCGGTGCGGCCTGCGATCACGTACATGTCGCCCGCCGTCATCAAAATGCCCCACTGGGTACCGGTCGTGGCGGCGATCTCGATGACCCGGCAGTTGCCGTTGTCGGAGATGTAAAGCCCCGACGAGTTCACAGCCAGCCCTTCCGGCTGGTCAAGCAGCGTGCTCGCGGCCGGAGTCGTGCTCGAGGAAGCGCCGGCCTGTCCGCCGGGGCTGCCCGCGACCGTGTACACGTCACCCGCGGTCATCGAGATGCCCCACTGAGTGCCGGTCGTGACCGGGATCTCCTGGACCCGGTTGTCGGCCGTGTCGGCGAAGTAGATATTGCCCGACCCGTCGACTTCGTCGGCTTGCGGGCCGCTGACTACCGACTGGGGGCCGGAGCCGCCGTTGCCGTTATTGGTGGCCAGACCGCCGATCGCGTAAATGTTGCCCGCGACTGGCTGAGTCGTAGCCAGCGAACTGGCCCAGTTGTCGGTCCAGCCGTAGCCCATCGGACCGGGCGTGCCCGACTTGACCTGCTGCTGAGCGACCTGCGCGTCGTAGCTCCTGGTGAAGGTCAGGCTAGGTCCGTAGGTCGGGATCGAAACGTCGGTCGCGGACTGGGCGAAGTCGCCGTTCTCGGTGTTCACCGGGTCGCCAGCGGTAGTCGAGGACACGCCCGGTGCGGCGGGGTTGCTCGTGCCGCCTGCGGTCGCGTAGGCAGGAACCTCGCCGCCGTTCGATGGCGCCAGGGCCTGGGTGCCCGCTGAGGCTCGCGCGCCGAGCAACAGGTAAGGCTGCCCGGTCTTCCCGTCCGAGGCGGTGAAATCGGCGGAGGCATCGGTTGCCGCATCGAAGCCAACCGGGGTGAACATCGCCGGCCAGGTGTCGAACGCTTCCTGGACCGGGCACGCCGGGGATGGCCAGGAGCCGGAAGAGCCAGAGGCCAGCGAGGTGCTGGTGAAACCGCCGAAAGTTCCTGCCTGCCTTGCCGCCCAGGTGTTCACGGTTCCCGAATCCGTACAGGACAGGTGGCCCTGCACGGTCAGTCCGCCATTGGTGCCGATGCTCTCGACGCCGTTGAGCAACGGCACGCTCGTGCGGGCCGCCGCGACGGAGTACTCGCAGTTCAGCGAGACGTACAGGCCGGTGCCGGTCTGAGATGAGCTGGAGTAGCCAGCCGCCGCGTAGTTGACCGCGTCGGTGATCAGCGTGTTCGCGCCGGCTGTGCCAGGGAGCGCGGGTGCCGTGCCGATCAGCGCCACGTTGCCGCCGACTGCCGCTTGCCAATTGGTGCCCAGCGCGTCGCTGCCAGTGGTGGCGGTCGTCGGCGTCAGCGTCGAGCAGGTGCCGCTGGCCGACGGATCGCCGATCACCAGCGCCGCGTATTGCTGGAACGACGTGGACGACATCGACTCCCAGATGGCGGGCGTCACCTGAGTCACGGTGTAGCCGGCGCTGCGAAGTACGGTCGTCTCTGGCGCCGTGGTTTCGCCGTTCTGCAGCAGCACCAGCACTGGTCCGGTCACTGCCGCCTGCGCCTTGGCCGTCACGCCGGCCGTGGCCGCGATCCCGGTCGCGGCGACGACGACCGCCACCGGCGCCGCCACCGGCCAAGCCGACGATGCCACGGTCAGGACCGGCCCGAGGCAAGCCCCTGCTACCCGCCTTACGCGCGACTGCTTTTTCATCCTCGGCAGACCTCCTGGCTAGGCCGCGGCGACGCCGCAGCTAAAGGGGCGAGACTTCGCGAGGGTCAGCGCTACTGGCGCTGCCGGGAATTAGCCAGGTACCGAGGGCTCTCCGGCCGCCCGGAGAAGCTGGTTGAGCGGGCCAAGGTCATAGAGCCCGGTCAGGGACGGCGGCAGTCGTTTGATCACATGGGCCGCCTCGGCGCGGGTGGCCTGAACTTGCACCGATAGCGCCAGCGGGTCGTTGGTGTACTCAATCCGCGCGAGGGCGCGATTCAGCGACTTGCTCTTGACTCGCCTGGCCCCGAGCGCGGCTAGCTCGGCTTCGATGACGCCCGCTGCCTGCACCGGGTTCGTGCCGAGCACTCGCTCGGCTTGAATGTGACGGTAGGCGGCATCGAGTTGCCCCGCTTCGAGGGCCTCGCCTTCGGCCGCGGCCGACCTGAACGGCATGAGCTGGAGCCGGATCGACGTTCCCAGTGCCTGCTGGAAGAACCCGAGTCGCGTGCCCACCAGACCGGCCGCGTCGGCTATCTGCCTAGTCACGCCCAGCCGCAGCACCTGCCCGCCGCCATCGGCTGCTACCGCGAGCCGTTCTCTCGTCGCGGAGGCTTGCTTTCTGGCCGCTGCCTTTTCTTTCTGAATGCGTTCATGCCTGATGGTGGCAGGGGATGGCACCGCGCACGCCACGGCGAGGGTCAGCGTGACAGCGGCTAAGAAACCGGCTGCCAGCCTGCCGGACAGCTTCTGCCGGGCCGACTGTGGTGCTGGTGCTGGTGCTGTCGGCGGTGGTGCGGAAGCGGAAGACCGTGGGCTTAGCGACATGTTCTGCTCCACCTCGTTGGCACAAACCGCACTAGGCCGAACGTATGGTGCATGTCGCAGCTCAACCAGGCCAACTCGGTAGCAACCTTGCTGGCAAAGTTGGACCATCTTCGGCGCCTGGCGAATGATGATCACGCCCAAGACACGTGATCGCCCACCCGGCCGCTGATCCCAGCTGGCCGGTCCAGCCATTAGCCGTCCACGAACCGATCTGCGGCAGCCACGCCCGCCGCAGCGGCCTCGCCTGGTCACTTCGATCCCATTAGCATCGCCAGCCACAACCCGGCTATCCATGATCATTTATTTTGAACGGATGAATCAGCATATTCATCTGGAAACCAGGGTGTGAATACGCATATTCATCTGGTTCCCGCGTCGGAGTTGCAGTCACAGCGCCCTCATTTACCTCAGTAGCGGCTCCGCAGACTTGAGTGCGACCGGTTCGGCAGGCGCCCCCTGGTCGCCGTGACCGATAGGGGGACGGTCTAACCCGTGGCCGTCACCTTGCGACCAGAGCGCGGTCTCACCGGGCGGCTGACTCGGGCGATTGCCCGCAATCCGGGCGCGGCCCGGTGACGTTGGTGCAGCATGGACCGTGCGGGGGGGGCGTCGAGGTACGCCGGGGATGGGTGCGTGATCGGCCGGGAGCCGGAACAGGCGGTGCTAGAAGAGTTCCTGGACTGGGGCTCGCCCGCGCTGGCGCTAGTGATCGCCGGCGGCCAAGGCGTCGGCAAGACGGTCCTGTGGGAAGAGGGAGTGCGGCGGGCGCGGGAGCGGGACACCCGCGTCCTGACCGCGAGGGCGAGCGGCGCCGAAGCTGAGATGTCGTTCGCCGGGCTCTGACCGAGGGGCAGACCTCGCCGATCGACGCTGAACTGGCTGCCGCGGACCTGGCCGGCAGCCCGTTCGGGGCCCGGGTGGCCAAGCTGCCAGAACCGGCTGGCCGGGCGTTGCTGGCCGCGGCCCTGAGCGGACATCTGAGCCTCACCCAGCTCACGGCGGTCGCCGACGCCGGGACCGTCGAGGATCTGGTCACCGGCGGCCTGCTTGTCCGAGCCCGAATCAGGAGTCCAGTTCCCAGTTCCTCGGGGTGGCAGCCCTATCCGCCAGCAACGCCTGGGCGGCCGGCGTCTGCGAAAGCTGGAACGGCAGCCGGCCGCCCAGCCCCAGCCCGGACGACAACGAGCTCAACTCAGTCGCCGTGCTCTCGCCCTGCGATGCCTGGACGGTCGGCTCATTCGGGAGCGGCGCCGGGTCCCAGACCCTGATCGAGCACTGGAACGGCGCCACCTGGTCGCGGGTGACAAGCTCGAATCCGGGCGACGCGGACCGCGGCCTCTCCAGCGTCACCGCCGTCTCCGCCAGCAACATCTGGGCGGTCCGGTCCTATGTCGACGGCGGTGTCGGCAGGACGCTGATCCTGCACTGGAACGGCCGCCACTGGACCCAGATAGCCAGCCCGAACCCGACGCCTGGGCGGTCGGCGGAATGTTCAGCGGCCCGACCGCCAGTTCGCTCATCCTGCACTGGACCGGCGGCGCCTGGAAGCGGGTCACCAGTCCGCACCTCGGCGGCGCCAAGGGCAGGGACACCCTGGACGGCGTTACCGCCATCTCCGGCGCGGACCTCTGGGCGGTCGGCAACGGCGGCGGACCTACCCAGAACCTGGCGTTTCATTGCTGCTGAGCAGCCGAGCAACCTCTGGCGGCCAGGAATAGTCCCCCGCAATTTTTATGCGAGAAAAGGCCTTTTAGGAAATTTTGCGCGGCATTACGACCTGGCAACCAGAACCTGGTCACTGCTGACGTCGGTCGCGTAGTTCACGGCCTTCGCGGGTCATGATCTGTGTCTTGATCCGCATGAAGCGTGGTCGCTGGCCCCGGTTCTGAGCGGCGGAATGGACCATGAGGGGATGACAGAAGACCATGTCCCCTGGCTCGCCGGTCAATTCGACCACGCGAACGGGCACGCCTTCGACGGTGGTTTCTGAGTCCATGAAAGCGGCGTTCCGGTCGGCCGGTGACGGCGCGAGTCCGGTGAGCGCCCTGATCCAGGGGTGAGAGCGGTGGAACCGGTCCCGGTGCGTGGTGATCGAGCCGAGCCGCTTGCTCGGGGGAAGCCGGAGTTCCTGCCCGATCAGCAGGCGCGGCGACCCGGAAAGGATCACGGTTCCGCCGCCGCCCGGCGCGACCTGGCCGATAAAGCTGACGACGAAGAGCGCCCTCGGCTTGTCGAGGTGCAGTTCACTGGGGTTGTCCCAGTGCCAGAGCCTGACCGGCACCTCCCAGGGTCCGGGCTCGGGAAAGGTGACGAGGGGGCGGCCCCAGTCTCTCGGCGGTGCCCAGGCATCCCGGCCGAGCAGGTCGTCGATGACGCCGCGCACCCGCGCGGTCAGGATCCTGTCCTGGATGGGATCGAGTTTGGCGGCTCTCAGGTCACCCTTGAGCTGGCGCCAGCTGGAGCGGTCGTCCGGACGAATGCCGTGCGTTTCTTCCAGTTCTCGCCACCACTGCTGTTCCATCGCCATGGCGTCGGCGCCCTGGAATGCCTGCCTGACCACCACGTAACCGTCGCGCTCGAACCGCTGGAGATCTGCTGGAGCAAGGGTGGTGAGTTGTGAATCCATGAGGTCCGCCTCCGCAGTGTCGGCGCCCCACGGCTCACTGCAAGGCGCAGTGAACAATGGCTTCACGATGCCATGCGCTCTCGCGGCTGTCACACGAATTTAGCCCTGCCCGAATATCTACAGTCAGCCAGTGGACGTGACCCGGACGTAGTAGCCGTCGGGATCGATGAGGCGGAAGTCGGTCTGCCCCCAGGGCTGTGCGGCCAGGGGCTCGACCTGCCCGCCGTGCGACACGGCCGCATCCCGCGCCCGGGCGAAAGCCGCGTCGACGTCGTCCACCTCGACCACGATCTCCACTCCCAC
>DASYAT010000219.1:0-94539 GCA_036501205.1 Streptosporangiaceae bacterium
ACCGCGTAAGGACGCGGATGCCGGCCAGGCCACCCGAGCTGGCCGGCACCCGCCGGACCGCCGCCGCGGGCCGGATCAGCCTGCTGTACTCCTCGATAGCCACCGCGACCGCGACATCCAGGCGCGCCCGTCGCGGCCGTCGCGGCCGTCGCGGCCGTACTTTACGCCGCAAAGTCCCTTGGCCTCCGCCCTTGACTTTGCGCCGTAAAGTAGGATCTACTTTATGACATAAAGTAGATCGAGGGAGACACCATGAACCACGTACCCGAGGCCGCCGGCAGCGACGGCGCCTTCGACCCCCGGCAGGCGGCCGCCCTGCTTGACCAGACCACCCGGCAGGCGCGGCGCCAGCTTCAGCCCGCCCCGCCCTGGCTCCTGGCGGCCAGGGCTGTCATGGTCCTGGCCGCACTGGGAGCGATCTGGCTCTCCGTGCGCGGACAACACCCCTACCGGGGCCCGACCACCGCCGACATCCTCGTCCTGATCGCGTTCATCGTGGTCAACTTCACCGCAACAGTCGCCGTCCGCCAGCGCGCAACCTCCGGGGTGCGCGGCCGGACCCCGCTGCGCCCGGCCGAGATCACCATCGCGGCCCTGGGATGGGTCGCCGCGGCCGTGGTCATCGTGGCGCTGGCCGCCGCCGGGGTGAGCTTCAGCCGGTACCCGACCACGGTGCTGATCACCCCCGGCCTGGCCTGGGCAGCCGTCATGGCGGTAAGAGCCGATTGGCGTAACTGCGCCGCCGGGATCGCGATCGCCCTAGTCGGCGGCGTGGGCCTGGTCGCCGGGCCGGCCGGGGCGTGGGCGGTCGCCGGCATAGGCCTGTGCGCCGTGCTCCTGGGCAGCGCCGCCGCCAGCTCGCGGCGCCCGCGCGCGTGACGGCATGCCATGAATGACGAAGCACTCGACCCGCTGATACACGTCCCCACCCGGCTGAAGATCGTCGCGACGCTGGCGGCACTGCCGGACGGCGACACCCTGTCCTTCACCCGACTGCAAGACATGATCGGGCTCACCCCCGGCAACCTGATCATCCATCTGCGCAAACTCGAAGACGCCGACTACATCAGCAGCGACAAGACCAGGAACGGGACCGCATCCGTCACCACGGTCGCGCTCACCGACCATGGCCGCAAGGCCCTCGCCGCCTACACCCAGGCACTGCGCGACCTCCTCGGCGGCCTGTGAAACAGGCAAGCCGAAACGGCCGCACTAGCTGCACGACAGGATCGGGCTGCCCCTGGCAGCCCGAATCCTCTGCTGCGCGAGCCCGGCCCGCCGGATACGTGCAGGCTGCGTGGGTCAGAGAGATGCGTATAGCGCCTTCTCGAAATCGTTGTACAGCTTCACTGCCTCCGGTGTCACGAACGGGAGGAAGTTGCTGTAGATCGATGCGCAAACGCCGGCGGAACGGTCGACCCAGAACTGGGTGTTGCACAGGCCTCCCCAGGCACCGGACCACGCCCGCCGCAAGCCCGGGAGGTCCGCCGTGTTGAGCAGCAGCCCGTAGCCCCACTTGTAGCCAGGCCCGGCCCCGAACGTGCAGCTGACGGCCGGGTCGGCAGTCGGGAGTTCGCCGGGGAAGTCCAGCTCGCCGATCTGGTTGCTGAAAGCCGCCTCCACCGTGGACTGGCGCAGGATCCGGGTTCCGTCGAGTTCGCCGCCCCGCAGCAGCGCTTGCTCAAATTTGATGTAATCACTCGGCGGCCCGTACAACCCGTGGCCGCCGGACCAGTACTCGGGCGTCTGATTCAGGACCTCGCCGATCGCCAGCCAGCTGCCGTCCTCGCCCTTGACGTGAACCGGCGCCGAATTCGGCCGCTGCTCGTCGTCCATCAAGAAGGTGGTCTGACCCATCCCGAGCGGCCCGGTGATGCCGTCCTTGATGGCGACGTCCAGGCTGACGCCCGTGACCGCCTCGACGACCTTGCCGAGCCAGTCGATGCTGGTGCCGTAGATGAACGCCTCGCCCGGGTCCGCCAGCATCGGCGCCGAGAAGGATGCGCTGGTCCCGGCGACCACGTTCGGGATGCCGGTGACCGACTCCCAGCGGACCAGGCCCTCGCTCCAGAACCAGTAGCCCAGGCCCGTGGTGTGCGTGATCAGGTTCCTGACGGTGGCCTGACGGGCCGGGGCCCGCAACTGCGGGGTGTCGCCGTCGAATCCGGCCAGCACCTGCACGTCCGCGAACTGCGGGCAATACCCGGCGACCGGCGCGTCCAGGTCGAGGTTGCCCTGCTCCACCTGCTGCAGCGCGGCCACGGTACACGGCATCTTGGTCATCGACATGATCCGGAACAGCGTGTCCACGGTGGCCGGGTCGCTCTCGCCTGCCGCCCTCGGACCCGCCGCGCCCTGGTAGACAACGCCGTCCCGGTCGGCCGCGATCGCCGCCACGTGCGGCACCGCGCCGGATTCGACCGCGTCCCGCAGCACCTTGTCGATCGCGGTCCCGTCCATGGCAGCGCTCATGACATGCCCTCCCTCGTTCCGGCCGTGCGCACGGTGAACCCAGGGCAACAACACCATGGCCACCATTCCGGGGTATCTGCTGATCTCATTCTCAATCAGCCACGGACCAGAAGCCACGGACCAGAAGCCATGGTCCTGATTCACATCCAGGCGCGGCCTGCGGACCTGTTCGCGCGCACCGTCACGGAATGGGCGGCCGCCCTGCCCGCTTAGGGAGTTACATGACCGGAACTCATCAGGAGCACGAGGACTTCCCATGGGTAATCGCCGTGGTCGATCATCCGCCGCGAACAGAGTCTGCCGCCTACGTCAGAAGCCGCGATCTCATGCGCAAGATCGTCTCCGCTACCAGCGACTGGATGCTAGCTGGTTCCGGTTATCAGGATCACCACGGCGGCTCGGTCTGGGTGAAGGACAAGCAGGGCTGGCTCTGCATGCAATTGCCCTTGGGCATAGAGTGGTCGGCCCAATTCTGCGCCGACCCGGCCCGGGTTGACCAATTGCGGCAGTATGCCGCGCGAGTCGTGGCGGCATTCCCCGAAACCTTGCCTGGCTATCAGTCGATGGGATATCAGGACGGAGACCGGGTGCTGACGACGAGCATCGGAGACGCTAACGGCGTCGCGGATTGGACGGATTCCATCTTCAACGCGTCAATGCCGCTTCCCGCGGCCGCCCATACCGGAATGCTGCCGACGGCGGCCGGCTATCACCATTACCCGAAACCGATCGTCGATATCGACCATTTCCGCTACGCGGACTTCCAGCTCTTCGTCACTGATCCCGCCGGCTTGCCGGCCGTCGTGGTCCCCGTCGCACCGCGGGGGAGCGGCGATGGCCGGGTCCGCCTCATCGCCGCTCATCCTCGCTCCAGCTATATTCACCGGCTCGCCGGGCCCGGCTCGCCGGTCCGTCAGGCGGCATCGGCGGCGGCCGACACGAACCTCGGCCCGGACGCCGGCGCGGCCGAAATCGCGCCGGACAAGGTCGCCGGCGACCAGCCTGACATCCTGCCCGCCGAGGACCCGCTAGCAAGGAAAGCCTTCGCCAGCCAGTAAGAACCGGCCCGGCGAGATCCACCGTCACGATGAAGATCTGAGCCCCGGGATGCTTTCTGCCTCGCGTTGCCCTACTTGCGCTTCAGCGTGACGATGTCGAAACGACCGGTTCCTGACCGCTTTACCTTGACGGTGCCGTTGAGTATGGTGTGCGCCTCGAACGGCCTGGAGGCTTCGTAGCGGGCATCCAGGTACTGGGTATCAGTCTGGGCGTATTTCGTTCCGTTGATGTAGCAGATTCTGGACGTGCCGAACGGTGAGCCGCTTCGCTTGCCGTGGGCGAGCGTGGCCGCGCCGGTGACGAGGCCCGTGGAGGTGCTGGTGACGCTGAGCGACTTCGATGACTTGTTAAACGTCGGGGCTTTCGCCGGGATGGTCCACACGTCAGAGCGACCGAGTCTGCTAGTCCCGGGAATCGTGACCGTTCGCTGGATGCTCGTGGAGACTGCCGTGCGGCCAGGTATGACGATGCTGGTGCCGCCGGCGTATGGCGTGGCTTTGGGCGGGCCGGAAATGGTGTCCCAGAACGTCAGGTGGCAGGGCGACGAGACGCAATCGTGGCTGACCGTCAGAAGGCTATGACTGCCGAACGAGAAGTGCGCCGCGCCCAGCTTCAGGCCTTTCAAGCCGGTATTCAGCCGTACCGAGCCCTTGATAGTACCGGTGTAGACGACATCCTTCCCGCTCACGCAGTCCCTGGTCTGCGTCTTGTGCGACGCGGGCCTGAAGGTCAGGTTGAGCGATGCGACGGGCGACAGGCTTGACTGCGAGTTGAGGGTCATGAACGCGGTCGGACTGACCGAAAGATCATCAGCTGGCAGTTGTCCGCCCCAGGTGTGGTACTCGGTCCCGCCGAGATGGGGGGTGCTGATCTGGAGTCCGAACACGTTGATTCCGGTGCCGCCGCCGAGGGCCTCGATGCCGATGGTCAGGCTCCACTTGTGGCCGCCGCCAGTCAGGTGCCCGACACCGGAGGTGAAGATAAAGCTGTCGATCCCGGCGCGCGGCGCGGCCGGGCTCGCTGACGCCGGGACGATGGAGGTCGCCAGGCCTGCGAGCGCAAGACCGGAGGCGGCGAGCGCCGGCCTCATCCTGCGCCACCCGATGGCTGACCTGCCTGAGCCGATTGTTCTGTTCATGCTGATGCTCCTCTTCGCGGACTTGCGGATAGAAGTGGGGTCACAGTCGCGCCAGCGCGGCAGCGGCGAGCGTCACGATCTTCGGCGGCGCTGTACGGCTGGTGAGGGCCAGCGAGGGCAGGGTGATGGTGAATCCCCGCTTGCCTTTCTGCACGAACAGGTTTCCGGCGACCGTCCAGAAGGCGTCATCACCCAGCCCGGTGACGTGCTGACCGCCGGATTCTTCATTTCTGGCCACCGCCAGCGTTTCGGCGTTGGCGTAGAGCTGGACGTAGACGACGAGGCTGGGGTCGCCGGTAGCGGAGAAGGCGGCCAGGCTGGCGCAGATCAGCACGGCCGCGCCGACAGCCAGCGTGGCTCGCGACCAGATGGACTGGGCCGGCGGAATAGTGATCATGGTGGTCTCCTTGGAGCAGCAGGGGTCAGGTGATCAGCAGGACTGCCTCGGTGATCCGGTCCAGTGCGAAGTGGCCGGCCTCGTTAACCGCATGGACGGCATCGCTGGACCGCGCCTGGAACAGGCAGAAACAGGTGTCCTCCGCCGGCACGTAAATGGACTGGAGGTAGCGGACCCCGGTTCCGCCGGTTTGCCCGGCGCAAAGGCGTGCGACGTGAGCCACCGATGTAGCCAGGGTTTCTACGGCACTGGCCGGGAGGTATCGCTCGACAAGGAAAGCTGATGCGAGCCCGCCGGGCTTGGGTGATCGCGGGTTTTCCACATTCAGGACGCTAGGGGCGAGGGGTCGGCCCGGCGTCGGTAAAATTACCGGCCTTTGATCTCGTGGCTACTGCGGATCAGCTGTCACGTCCTGGCCGGAAGGATGCATCGAGGCCCAGAGGGCAAGCTCGGTGCGCGACCGCAGCCCGAGTTTTCTGTAGATATGCCCGAGGTGGCTGTCGACGGTTCGAACGCTCATGAACAAGTCGCTGGCGACCTCACGGCTTGTCTTCCCGGCTCCGACGGCCGTGATGACCCGTTGCTCCACGGCTGTGAGGTCCCCGTCGTTGCCGGGCTTGCCGCCGATGCCAGCGAGCTCCGCCCGCGCTTGCTCTGCCTGTACGGGCGTGCCGAGGCGGATGAATACGATGCGGGCTGCCTGCAGTTCGCGCCTGGCGTCGCTGCGGCGGCCGGCCCGGCGCAGGACGGTGCCGAGCTGCAGCCGGGTGCGGGCCTCCTCGAACGGCATCGGAAGGCGTTCGTGGTCGGCCAGCGCGCGCTCCAGGGCGTCAATCGCGGCGGGCAGATCACCGGAGGCCGTGCGGAGCAAGGCGTGGCAGCGAGCGGCCATCACCGTCGCCCAGGGCAGCCGGTTGCGCTCGGCGCTCACGTCCAGTTCAGCGGTCAGGCGGTTCGCCTCATCGCGGTTGCCGACGGCCAGCATGGCGGTGACGGCGTCGGGGTGCAGCCGCATGATCGCCGGCTCGCGGATTCCGGTCTCGCGGGAGATCGTGACCGCTCGCAGGAAATGGACGGCGGCGGCATCGACGTTGCCGGCGGCCAGCTCGGTGAACCCCAGACTTCGCAGGTGCAACGCCACGGCCGTGTCGTAACCGAGCGCCTCGTCGGACTCAAGATCACCTTCGGCGAGGTCGCGGGCTTCGGCCAGGCGCCCGAGATGCGCCAGCGCCAGGACATGAGCCGAAGCCAGCATCGGAGCCCGGACGCCGATACGTTCCATGTGGTCGCGGCCCTGTACCGCGTACCTCAGCGCGAGCCGGTACTCCCCGGCCCAGCACTCCAGGATCGCGAGATGGCCAAGCGTGTTGGGTAGCGCGCTGTCATCGCCTTCATCAGCCGCGGATGTCCTTATCGCATGCAGCCAGAACCTCGAATCCGCGAACCGGTCCACGACCTTCAGGCACATGCCAAGAGCCATGCCTGCCCGGTCGCCGACTGGTGGCGGCGGTCCCTGTGCCTGCAAGGCGACGGCCCGCTCCAGGGTCGTCACGGCGAGGCCGCGGCCGAGCCGGCACCCGTGCAGCGCCAGGTTGGTAAGAGCGTTCGAGAAAAGGTCGCTGGGCGGCGAGTCGATGCCCTGGAGCAGGGTTACCGCACTTTGCGCGTGCGTCAGATCCGCTTCCGCGCCGGACGGGCTGGTCTCGGCGAAGGTGGCATGACTGCGGGCCAGCAGCAGCGGGTCATCGCCAGCTTCAGCCAGGGCTTGCGTACACCACCCGGCAACTGTGGCATCCCCCTGCTCCAGGGACGCGATCCTGGCTCGCAGCAGCAGCCCAGGGACCCGGGCCGGACCCGGAGCAGCCGCCTGCAGGCCGGCCGTCACGACCGTGCGCGCTCGCGCCGGGTCTCCCAGCAAGAACAGGTACTCCGCCGCCGCGACCGTGCGGCTGAGCAGATCGCGATCCTCGGTGGCGGGCGTCATCGCCACGGCCAGCCCGGCAAGTTCGGCCGCGCTGTCCAGGCTGCCCCGAGCCCGGGCATGCTGGGCCGCGAGGTCGAGTGCGGCCGCGGCTCCGGCCGACGCTTCGCCGACACCGAGCGCCGCGTGCCGGGCGTGCTGCTCCGGCTCGGTCACCGTCTGGGCCAGTCGCCGGTGCAGCAGACGTCGGGCGTCAGGCGCGAGGTCCTCATACGGGATCGATGCGATCAGCGGATGGGCGAACCGCAGCCGCTGGCCGTCCACTTCAAGGACACCGACCTCAAGTGCCTCGGCAAGAGACCGGCGGCACTCATCTGCGTCACCAATTGCCGAAGCCACCCCGCTGACCGTCGGTTGCGCCAGGGCAGCGGTCACCAGCAGTAGCTGGCGCGCCTGCGGGCTCAAGCCCTGCAGCCTCTCGGTCACCAGCGACCTGAGATCGGCTGGTACCGGCAGCGGCTCGTCCGCGTTCGGCTCGCCACCGCGGCGCTGCATGGCGCGGGCCATCTCAAGGAACATCATCGGGTTGCCGCCCGTCGCCCGGTGCAGCCGAGTCAGGGTGGGCCTGGACAGATACTGGCCGAGTCGCGTCTGAACGATGCGCTGAAGCGTCCCGATACTGGCCGCGCCGACGATTAGCCGCTCGCCAGGAAGTCCCAGGCCCGTATCCGCGGTGATGTCCGCCGGCGCACCAGTCCGGCACGAGGCGAGCAGCCGGACTGGCTCGTCGAGCAGCCGTCGCAGGGCAAAGGAAAGAACCTTGCCCGAACTCGGGTCCAGCCACTGAATGTCGTCGATGGCCAGCAAGAGCGGCCCAGTCCTGGCCATCGCCCTCAGGACCCCCAGCACCGCCACTGCGACCACGCGGTCGCCCGACTGGCCGACCGGAACCTCGGACGTCAGCAAGGCGCCGGCCAGCGCCTGCCGCTGAATCTCCGGCAGACCCTTCGTGAAGTCGCCGCTCAGGCCATCGAGCAGATCTCCCAGGCCGGCGAATGCCCACCCAGCGTCAGACTCGGTGCAGCGGCACGTTCGTACATCAAGGCCTGTCGTCCGCGCGGCGCCGACAGCAGTGGTCCAGATAGCCGTCTTCCCGACTCCCGCCGGCCCGTCAAGCACCAGTGAAGCCGGACCATCAGCTATCCCGAGCGTGAACCGCTCGACAGCCTCAAGTTCGCTATCACGGCCAACGATCGGGGCCCGGGAACCGCCCATAGGGTACGTCACCGCCCGAAAAGCGCCATCCTGGCCACGTCATGAGACTACGCGGGCAGGACGGCTGGTCGTCGTGGCTGTTCCTAAGCGGTCCCGGTCGTTACGCTTTCTGGTGTGGTTCAGCGGAAGGAGAATTTACAGCTGAGTTCGCTCAACGGTTTTACTAGCTTTTCCAACAGTTTTGTCGGCCGCTCGGCCGAAGTTCTCGGAGTCACCGGACTGCTAAGAGAATTCCGAATGGTGACCGTAACGGGTGCCGGGGGGATAGGCAAGACCCGGTTGGCCGACAAGGTCGCCCGGGACACCGCCGCTGAGTTCGCGGACGACGTGTGGCTGGTGGAGCTGGCCAGCGTCCGCGACCCGTCGCTCGTCGCGGCACAGCTGACCGCGGCGCTGGACCTCCCGGCCGGGGACGGGGAGAGCATCTCGGCCATGATCGCCCGGCGGCAGCTGCTCATCGTCGTTGACAATTGCGAGCACGTGCTGGCAGCTGCCGCCGAGTTGTGCGCCGCGATCCTGGGTATCGCTGACGACGTCCGGATCCTGGCGACCAGCCGTGAGCCGCTCGGGGTAGCGGGCGAAGCCCGCTACCGGCTTCGCCCGCTCAGCCTGCTAGACGAACACGGCATCACCGGCGGACACGAATCCGAGGCCGTCCGCCTTTTTGCCGACCGGGCCAGGTACGCCGATCCGCATTTCACCCTCAGTCCCGAAACCGGGCCGGCCGTATCCCGGCTGGTCCGACGCCTGGACGGGATGCCGCTGGCCATCGAGCTTGCCGCCGCCCGGATCGAGGCCCTTGGCCTTACGCAGCTGGCTGATGGCCTTGACAGCCGGTTTCGCCTGCTCAGCGCCACCGGCCGGGCCGCGCCCGCACGCCAGCGATCCCTGGCCGCGACCGCCGACTGGAGCTACCGGCTGCTATCCGAGCAGGAGCAGCTTGCGTTCCGCACGCTTGCCGTCTTTCCCGGCGGCTTCACCCTCGACGCCGCCAGCGCAGTCGCCGGCCAGGACGCGGCAGCAGCCGTGCTGCACCTGGTCGACTGCTCGATGATCGTGCCGCCGCACCAGGGCGGCGACGGCCGCGTCCGCTACTCGATGCTCGAAACCCTGCGCGTCTTCGGTCAGGACCAGCTCGCGCAGGCTGGCGAGGCCGACCAAGCCGCCGAAGGCCTGATCCGCTTCGCAGTTGGCGTGGCCGAGCAAGCCGCGCCGCAGTTCCTGACCGATGCCGATATAACGGCCGAGAAGTGGCTCGACGCCGAGGCGGCCAACCTTCAGCAGGCGGTGACCTGGTCACTTGAGCATGATCCGCCCGCCGCGCTGCGCCTGGCGATTTCGCTCGGGCTCTGGTGGCACCGGCGCCATCAGTACAGCCCCGGCTTCGAGACGCTAGGCCGGGTCCTTGACCTGGCCGAACCGGGCAGCGGGGACTGGTGCACCGCTCAGCTGTGGCTAGGAATGATGGCGAACGGCCTTCTTCGCGTAGCGGAGTCCCTGGATCACTACGAAGCGGTCATAGCCGCACTCGGCAACGGAGCACCGACGCCGGTGCTGATCTGGGCAATGGTCAATCGCGGCGGGGCGCTCGCGAACCTGGGCCGGCTGGACGAGGCCGCGCCTTACGTCCACCGTGCTCTCGATTACGCCAGCCAGATCGGCGACGGCTTTGGCGAAGCCCAGGCGCTGTACTGGCTCTCCGGGATCAGTCACTACGCCGGCGATCCGGCCGGGAGCCTGCGGTGGGCCCGCCAGTGCGCGACGGTCGACCAGACCAGCCTCCCGAGCAAGACCGCACTGCGCGGCATGACGGCTCAGGTTATGGCGCTGATCGAGGCAGGAGAGCTCGCCCAGGCCACAGTGCTAGGCGACGACACGCTTGGCCTGTCGCGGCGGGTCGGTGACTCCAGCTATGAACGCGAAAGCCTATTCAACCTGGCCAGGATCGAGCTGATGTCGGGCCACCTGGGCGCGGCCAGGCGGCGCCTGCTTGAGATGTACGCGCTCGCGGAGCGCGGTGCTAGCGCCCTCAATCTGATCGACAGCTTCGATGTCTGCGGTCACTACTTCGCGCAGACTGGTCAAGGCGCGGCCGCCTTGACGATCTGGGCGGCCCAGGCGGCGCTGCTACAGGCGAGGGATATCGCAGATCCGATCGAAGATGCCCGGCGCCGCCGGAAACCGCAGGACAAGGCGCGGCGCGAGCTCGGCGCTGCGGGCACCCAGCGCGCGGAAGACCGCGGCGCGGCGATGACAATCCAGCTGGCCGCGGAATTCGCGCAGCTGACGCTCGACCATGATGAGCGCAAACAACCAGCCGGACCTGGCCTCGCCGGATTGAGCCCGCGCGAGCAGGAGCTTGTCCTGCACGTCGCTCGCGGCCTGACCGACGCGCAGATAGCCGGCCAGCTGTTCATCAGCGTCAGCACCGTGCGCTCCCACCTGGACCGGATCAGGGACAAGACCGGCTGCCGCCGACGGGCTGACCTGACCAGGCTGGCGCTTGAGGCCAGCCTGATCTAAACCAACCCAATTACCCACGGCCATTCCGCACCGATTGGGTAATTCGGCCCCTGCCGCCAGCAAACCAATCCCGCTGAACTGGCTGTCGAAAGTCACCAGAAACCTCAAAGGGAGATCCCGATGACTACGACAGCAACCACCCCGCTCCCCCGCCTAACCGGAGATGGCGAGATCTCGGTAGCGGTTCAGACCGAGCTCATGATGGATTACCGAATGGTCTCGCCATTCGCGGACGCGTCGAAGACGCTGGCCGCCGCGGCGTTCGAGACAAGTCAGGCAGGGTTTTTCACCATCACCAGCTCGGGCGGGGTGGCGATGGTAACGCCAGATTCCGGCTCGGACACCGGCTGGGGCGTGACCGATCTGCAGTTCCCCTCCGGCATTTACGGGACGGTCATTGACATCGCCGCGTATCAAGACTGGTACTCAGCGACGGTGGTCTGGGCCTGCACTACGAGCGGTGCCTACTACGCGAGCAGCTTGTACCAGTGGGCCTGGACGCCGGCTGAACTCGGCCAGCCGACCGGATCGGTGATCGGCGGCGTCCGGGGGCTGAACTGTGCCGCTGCGAACAAGGCGTCCGTTGTGGCCGTCGAGGTGCAGCAGGCCAACTACCCGTCTCCGCAGTCGCAGCTGTACTGCCAGCCAAGCGGGCAGCCCGGGTACAACAACATGATCACCTATCCGGGAGCCTTCCTCGACTGGTCGGCCGGGCCGGTCCTACTGCCCGGGGTGCCCACACCGCAGCCCGGCGCGTTCGTCTGCGTGCCCGGCGACCAGGGAAATAGCGAACCGCCGGGAGTTATGTGCATCAGCGACAATGCCGAGAACAACCCGCTGTTCCTGGCGGGCACGTACCCGGTGCTAGCGACGGCCTTGAATTCATCGGGCTGGCTTGAGGCGTTCGTGATCGATGCCGGGGGCAACAGCTCGCTGAATTACCTGTCGCCCTCCGGCTTCACTTTCACCAAGATCCCGATCGCGCAAACGCCAGGCGACAACGGTCAGCAGGTCACGAGCTATCCAATCGGATCCGTGGCGGCAGTCACCGACCTCGGCGGCATCGTCCATGTGATCGCCTGCACTACCACCGGGACCGTGCTCCACATCGCGTCAAGCACCGACTCGGAGACCGGCTGGGACATCGCGACGCCGCTCACCGAGCTGAACAGCCCAGCGGAACTGACGGCCGCAACCGACGAGGACGGCGATGTCCATGTCTTTGCCAGGGCGGACCGCACCGGCGCGGTCACTCACCTGGTGCTGGCCGTGGCGACGGGCGACTGGACCACCGAGACGATCAGCATCGAGGTTCCGCACCAGGACTACGTTCAGCAGATCGCCACCTACTCCGCGACCCTGAGCGTCCTGGCGCCTAACGGGATGGCCGGCTGCGGCCTGCAATTCTCGGTCAGCGCGACTGAGCCGGTGACGGTGCAGATTGACGGAGCCGAAGCCGACCTGGACAAGGAGATCGCCTACCCCGGCATTACCGGGCCGGACGGTCAGGTGGTGATCGTCTGGCCGACTAGCTCCCTGTCCATGCCGACGCTGTACGCCTGGTTCGACGGAATGCCGCAGGGCGATTCCGTCGCCATCGACATGTCCGGTCCAATCCAGGCGACGATCAACGGCGTCACGAGCGGCGAGGAGCTGCTCGCCCTGCCGACGCAGTTCAGCTACAAGACCTACTACACCTCGGGCAGCCTGCTCGATGGCGTGAGCCCAGCCGACGCGGACACCGCGGCGGCCGCCATCGACGCGGTAATGGGACTGGCGAATCAGTCAGAGGTTTCCGCTGACCGGCTGCACCCCTCGTCCCGGCCCCATGCGGCCCGGTACATTGCCGGCTGGGACGGCACCCCGCTCGACCGGATCGACCGCGCCGGGCGCCCCGATCAGTACTTCCAGCTGAACTTCGCCGGAGACCGGCCCTTGTACGAGCCGCTGGACGCCGACGGCGCCACTGCGGCCCGGGCTGAGCTGCTCGGAGCGGGCTCCTGGCTGCCCGACGTGTCGTGGACCGACGTGTTCTGCGCCGTCGCGGACGCCGCCGGCTCGGTCACCGCCGTCATCGTCAACGCCGTCGGTGACGCCATCGACGCGACGATCACGATGGTGGTGGCCGGCGTCACGTACGTGTGGGACGCCGTCGTCCAGGGTGCCGGCCAGTTGCTCGACCTGGTCCAGACCATCTTCTCTAGCCTGCAGGCCGACTTCTGGGCCCTGGTCGGCTGGCTTGGCTGGGTGTTCAACTGGAACGACATCCTGCTCACTCATCAGGCCATTTCGTACTTCCTGACCAACGGCATCGCCTGGGCCAAGTACGCAATGGGCCAAGTGCAAGGCACGATCGACCAGGCGATCACCGGCATTCAGGCCGACATTCAGAACGCGGTCGCGACGTACCTGAGCAGCCAGGTCGCGTCCGGCGCAACCGTCGCCTCGCTGGTCCAGGACCAGCCTGCGCCGCCTTCGGGGACGGATCTGAGCGCCGATCCGAGGAACATTTTCTCCCGCGGCCTTCGGACCAATGGCAACAGCGCGACGATCACGGCCAGCGACGTCCAGCCGTCACCCGCGGTGGTCACCGCCGCCGAGGCCTTGCTGGCTCAGGCTGGCGGCTATGCCAGCGCTGCCGCCGGATCGACCCAGATGCAGGCGTTCGTCACGCAGGCCGAGCCGACGAAGGCCAACACCGCGGGCATCTTGGATCAGCCGCTGGCCGAGATCGTGCAGGCCGCCGCCGATGGCGCCTCGTGGGGACTCGGCCTGGTGCAGGACGGCGTCGACACGATGTTCGGCCTGGCCGGCGAAGCAATCGACGGGGCCTCGACCATGCTCACGCAGACCTGGGACATTCCGCTAGTCACCGATATCTATAAGTGGGTGACCAATGGCAGCGACCTGAGTGCGCTCGATGTGAGCTGCCTGCTGCTCGCAGTGCCCGCCACGATTACCTACAAGGTGATGTTCGGGGAGGCACCGATTCCGGACCAGGCGGGACTCGACGCCATCATGGCCGCATACCCAGCACCTCCCGCAACCGGCAGCGACCGCGCCCAGGCCGCGCCCGCAGACGCTCCAGTCAGCACGGCGCTGGTGATCGGCCAGCGGCTCGGAAACATCCTCACCGGCCTCAGCTACATCGCCTGCGGCCACTTCGAAGCCCAGGTCGACCTCGGAATCGCGCTCTGGACGGTTCCAGGCAGCACCGAACCTCTCGAAGACCCCCGGTGCCCCGCGGGATGGCGCGGCCAGTGGTGGGTCGAGAAGCCAGGGATGATCTGGGAGGCGATATACATCGCTACCGAGGCCATGAGCTCGGTGTTCTCCTGGATAGTGACCTTCGCGCCGAACAGCGACAACCTGGACTGCGGAACTGTGGAGGGCATGGCTAACTGGATGTGGATCATCGGCAACCTCCAGTGGGTCCTGGACTTCACCGCCTTCGTCTTCGAACAGACGGTCGTGCAGGCACTGTGGCAGGGCACGGGACCAGCGCTCATCACGCTCTGGGGCTGCGTCCAGCTCGCCATGCAGATCGTGATCTGGTTCCGGCTCGGCTCCAAGGGCTGGCCGGGATCGGCTGGCGGGCTACTGACCAGCCTGCCGAACGCCGGCAAGTTCCTGATGTCGCCGTACATGCAGAAGGCGTTCGACAACGTTCCCGTCCCCGCGCTGATCGAGGCGATGATCGACGGCGCCGGCAATCTCTACGGCGGCCTCCTCTATGTACTGAATGCCGCGATCACCACCTAGGACCGTGCTGGCGCCCGGGATGCGAGCCGAACTCGCATCCCGGGCGCCGAACCTGGGGATGACCGCGGCATTTGCCGGGATTCGGCCTCAGGGAAGGGCGTCAGTTTCTCAGCTCTGGATATTCGCGCCTGGAGGGTACTCCGCAAGGGCGCGTTTTTGCACTGAGAGCCCTCTGCTGATGAGCCTCTGCCCGGCCGCATACTGAGAGTCGGAATGCCTGGCCAATCCCTGGTTACGTTCAACGAGGCCGTCGATGAAGATGCCGAGGCCTCGGGCAAGATCAGAGTTCGCCTTAGCGAATCCGTGCGGTATGGCGACGTCGCGCAATGTTCGCACGACTGCTTGAGCACTCGTGATTTCCGAGGCGGTGTCGGTGTAACATTGCCGCTGATTAGGATGGCTTCCGCCCGCGCATACGGAATTCGCCGCCGTCGCGGCGGCCGTGAGGTTATTGAATGGTCCGGCAATTGCGTGGCGATACGCTTGATCGGCGGTGGTCTTATTGTAACCAAGGTGAACTGAAACCGCGCAAGCCGTGCAAAGAAAAGCCGTCAGCACTATGACAATCCGCATAAGTATCAACTTCGGCAGTGGTCCAGACCGAACTGCTCCAAACCGAAGTGCTCCGAACCGACTTTGCACTAAGGCGGGCATGTCCCCACAATATCACCTTTGCGCGGATGCGTGCCGACTCGGGTGTACTGTAACGGTCACGCTCTAGATCTCGCCGTTAATTGGCCCAGGAGGTGCGGGCATGGTTCTTGGCCAGGTAGCAGGCGGTGTCGGCCTGGGTGCCCTGAGCACCGGACTGTACCTCTTCGCCCGA
Source organism: Streptosporangiaceae bacterium (assembly GCA_036501205.1). GTDB lineage: Bacteria > Actinomycetota > Actinomycetes > Streptosporangiales > Streptosporangiaceae > Chersky-822. Next base: position 15,374 of record DASYAT010000219.1, read on the forward strand.
TGGCAGGGCAGTGACGACAATCGCATGCGTCGGCTGGCCCAGAGCCGATGGTGGCTTGACCGTCGCACCGTGCGGAAAGTGCGGCGGGGCGAGATGTCGAAAGAAGAATGGTTCGGCCAATTGTCCAGAAACTACCGGGCGACGATTAAGTGGGTATTCACTCCCGTCATCGCATTGCTTCTACTGCTATCCGTCGTGCTCATTGTCCACGGTGTCACGAGCTGACCCTTCCGGATTTGCGCTACCAATGGAACGGCAGTGTCAGTATTCGGAAGGCATAGGACCAGGTCGCGCTGGCGCCCGGGGTGCCGACCCCGACTCCTGCCTCGGTGGCGAAGTTGTTGGAAGCACCCCCTCCGAACATATGCAGCGGATTATTCGGGTTGCCCCAGGTCTCGGCACCGCCCACTAGGACGGGTCCTGGACCCTCGGCTGAGGCGGTGAAGGAATTCCCATGGACGAAACCGTCCCTGGCCTTCTCGGAAACGCCGGCGCTCTGCGGCCCGCCGATCCAGCCTGCCCGCACCATCGCGCTGCCGCCGGGTACGCCCACTCCAAGCTGCGGCGCGATGTACAGGTGACCGTCACGAGTAAGCGTGATACTCGCACCGCCGCCGATCACCCATGGCGAGAAGGCTGACAAGTCGATGGAAATGTAGTCAGGCAGGTGGAGGCACCAGTGGAAGATGCCGCAATGCTGATTCGTGGTGCTTATCTGGTGTGACTGCTGGATGATCGCCGGGTGCAGTTGGGGCGGCGGGGCCTGGAAGAGCGGGCGGTAATTCGCGGCGTACGACGGCGTGTACGGACCTTGGTATCCGCCCGAGTAAGTGCCTTGATCCAGGCCGGGTGATGGCGCGTAGCAGTAGTAGCAGATGGGGGCGGCATGGTGACCGCCGCCGCCCCCGCCGCCCCCGCCGCCACCTCCGCCGATGCTCGGGTGAGATTCGAAGTACTGGAGGCTGCCGCAGGGCCCGCCAGCCATGCAGAGCATGAGGCCGGTCGGATCGGAGCCGGTGACCGGGTTATCTCCGGCGTAGGTGTAGCCGTTGAGTTCCTGCGGGTTGCCCTCGTTCAGCACCGGGTCGACGGAGATGAACCGGCCGCTGACCGGGTCGTAGTTGCGCGCGCCGATAATCGTGAGGCCGGTGTTGGTGTCCGTTGGCTTGCCAAGGAACCCGTTGGTATCCGGCCACGTCCCGGTGGCGGTACCCCGAGGCGCGCCGAACGGGGTCTCTTGCCGCCAGATCGGGTTCTGGCCGTTGTAGTCCAGCGTCAGCAGGCTGGTGCCGTGGGTGTCGGTGGTCTCGAACCAGTAGGCGTTGCCCGCGCCGGTGCGCACGGCCAGGCCGCCGCCCGGCAGCGTCAGGAAGCGCTGGCCCGTGACCGCGCTGGTCGTCGTGTTCAGGACCAGTTGCTCGCCGAACATGTAGAGGGTGGTCTGCCCAGGGTCTTCGGTGAGCAGCAGGTTCCCGTCCGCGTCATAGGCGTAGCTGGTGGTACCCGCCGCGGTGGTGTCCGACTCCAGCTTGCCGTTGTCGTACCAGGTCAGGGACTGGCTCCCGGATGGCAGGTGCCTGGCCGTGGTGTTCCCGTCAGCGTCGTAGCCGAAGGTCGAGGTACCCGCGCCCTGACCAGTGGTAGCGGCTGTGGTCAGCGTGTCCGGCTGGCTCGTGCCATTGCCGTTGTAGGCATCGGTGGTCACCGTGTTGGTGCCGCCGGTGACCGAGTGCTGAGTCTGGGTCTGCTGGTCGCCGAGCGAGTTGTAGGTCCAGGACGTCCAGTAAGCACTGCCGGTGATCCCATCGCCTACGGTGCCGCCGCTGCCGGTCGACGGACCGGCCGAGCACGCCTGGGTGCCGTCGGTAGTCCAGGCCGACGTGAGCCGCTCGAGCAGGTCGTAGCCGAAGCATTGCCGCTCGGTCGCGGTGCCGTTCCTGGTGTCTTGCTCGGACACGACGTTGCCGGACGGGTCGTAGGCGTAGGAGGTGTCGTCGAACGGGGTCGTCGACACGGCGGTGTTGGCAACCTGGGAGTCAGCCAGCGCCCCGGTGTTCGGATCAAAGGTGTTGGTGAAGTAGGCGTTGTTGGTGGTGGAGCCGATCTCCGCCTGAGCGACCTGGGAGAACGCCGTGTAGGTCGTGGGCTGAGCGTAGGAGCTCAGGTTGGAGGACAAGGTGGACGGCAGGTCGAACCCGGCTATGTAGCCATGGGTGACTGTCTCGGCGGGCAACGCTCCGCCGTCGGGCGAGGCCGGGTAGAAGTCCCGGTACGGCAGCCCGGTGGTGGCGGTGTAGGTATGGGAAAGGTTGTAGGTCCCGGCGAGGTTCCCCGCCGACGCCGGAATGGTGACCTTCTCCCCCAGCGACTCGCCGAAGGCGTTGAACCCAGTTTCCTGGAACGCGTACGTGTTACCGCCGTACGTCGAGGTCTCAGTCGTCACCTGCCCGACCGGGTCAGTCATCCCCGTCACCGCGTTATTGGAGTTGTCATAGGTCCAGGACGCGATCTGCGGGGATGCTGTCGATGGCCCGTCGTACTCTCCGGTCTTGCGGCTCAGCGGGTCGTAGGTATAAGTGATCGTGTGGTGGAGCGCGTCGGTGGCTGAGGTCAGGTTCCCGTCCGCGTCGTAGCTCATCGACGTGGTTCCCGAGTTCGGGTCCGTGGCGGTGATCTCCTGGCCCAGCAGGTTGTAGGTGCGAGTCCACTGTTCGCCTGTGGGTACGTCCTTCATGCCTGACAGCCAGCCGCGGGTTTCGAAAGAATAAGTCGTCGCCTGGGAGGCGCCGCCGGTCAGCGTAACGGTCGCGAAACCGCCGGCGTTCGTGCCGGTCGTGACCCCCGGGGCCGTGGTCCAGGAGTCGAGCTCAGTCTGACGGCCGAGCGCGTCGGTGCTCACGGTCGTCGGGGTGGCGCCGCTGGCCGGGATGCTGGTGGCCTTGTCGCCCGTATTAACGCTGTAGCTGACCGACCGGATCGCCGAGTCGTCGTAGGAGGTCACGATGACCGGCCGGCCTAGCCCGTCGAACTGCGTCTCCTTCTGGTTCGGGACCTGGCTGTCCGGCACGGTGACGATCGTCGAGCCTGGGGTCGCACCGGAGTCCCACCAGTTCGTGTTGGTCTTCCACTCCCAGCCCCGGCTGTCATAGAAGTGGTCGGTGACAGCCATCCCGCCCTGCGGCGTCGGCATCTGGGTTTGCCTTAGCCGCAGCAGCGAGTCGTACAAGCTGGTCGAGGTGATATATCCGCCGGCGTCGTCGAGCTTCTGCGTCGTCACCACCGAGGGCCCGGTGCCTGAAACCGCATAGGAGAAAATGAGGTTGGCCGCTGATGTCGTCGGCCGGCCGTACTCCCACACGCTGGTCAGCCTGCCCAGCCCGTCGTAATGCAGGTTCGTCGCGATGCCGTTGGCGTCGGTGACGGTGACCGGCTGGCCGCGCATGGGGTCAAGCGCGCTTACGGTCGCCTGGCCGAGCGGGTTCGTGACCGTCTGGGACGTCGTGGTGCCGTTGGTCATCGAGTAGGCGGTGGTTGTCGGCGTGTAGGTGCTGCCGTTGTGGCCGCCGTTGCCGTCATAGGCCTTGACCGCCCGGCCGTACGAGTCATACACAGTCGCTGACTTGGTCTGGTAGCTGAACGTCCCGCCTGAGTACCCGGACGCCTGCTGCACCACCGACACGTCGCCGTTGGCCGGGGCGGCCTGCGGCCACGAAGGTGAGGCTGGCTGCGGCCAGGTGGTGGCCAGCGTCGGATCGTCATAGAACGTGCGGGTGTCGGACACGATGTTGGACTGGGCCCGGCCGGCAGGCGCGGTGAGCGCGTTGACCTGCCCGCTGCCCGGCGCCGAGGATCCGCTCGGGTTGGACCCGCCGCACGGCAGCGCGTCCACCTCGGTCTGCGACGGCAGCCCGGCCAGGTTCTCTGAGGTGTTCGCGGCCGCGTAGGTGATCGAGGTACAGCGCTGCTGCGTGGTGTCGTTCAGGTCACCGTGCGCGAACGTGAAGAGCGGCAGGCCTGCCGTGGCGCTGCTCAGATTCGCGTCGTGGCTGGTGTCAGTCTCGGTCACGCGCCAGGTCGTCGGCGACGAATCGGTGATCGCCTGCCGGGACCAGTCTTCGACCTGGCCGGTGAAGTTCGCGGTCAGCGCCGTTAGCCCCTGCGCCGTCCTCGTCCGGGTCGCCACGGCCGGCGACACCCAGTACGAATCGATCTCCGAGTGATCGGCCGGCCCGCCCGGATAGAGATACGCGGTGGTTTCAAGCGGATCCCCGGCGAGCTGGCCCACGTCCTCATGGCTGGCGTGCTGGGAATCGGTCAGGTCGACCACAGTGGAATCGTTGTCGTCCGACATTCCCTGGTAGTACGTCGTCTCGGTTTCGGTCGGCGCGTCCGTCCCTGTGCCCTGCTCGGTGCTGACGTCACCGAAGCCGCGCCACTGGCCCCACGTCCGGTAGCTGGACTTGACCACCTCGTTGTCGTCGAAATGCCAGGCCGGCTTGGCGTAGGTATACGAGGTGAACGTGCCCGGTGACCCGCCCGCTGGATCCGATACTGACACCGATTGCACGGCGTACTTGTTGAACCAGTCCTCGCCCAGGTTCCCTGGCGTGAAGGCACCCCAGTACACCGGGAAGCAGCTTGTCGTGTTCGACAACGGCGCTGGGTACGGCCCACCCGGCGTGCAGGGATTGACCTGCTCATACGTCACGCTGGCCACCGACCCGCTCTCGCTGGTGACCGCGGTGATCCGGTACCGGTCGAGCGCCGGGTTGTTGCCCGGATTGGTCCGGTTGCCGAGCTGCGATCCGGCGAAGCTCACCTTAGGCAACGTCACCGAGGTGCCGCCGGCCGTTGTGTCGGACCCGGTCCTGGTCACCGAGTCCAGCCACAGCGCCGGGCTGGTCCCGTCTCCCGTGGCCGGGAAGTGCTGGGCCAGCGCCCAGCTGTCGGCCGCCGCGTACTTCGACCCGTTCCACTGCGAGGCCGTTACCGACGCCAGCCTGACCGTCGACCAGAACGACGGCGCGGTCGTCTGGCAGGAGGCTCCCGACGCGCAGAAGTCCGCCGTGTAGGGCACATCCAGCCAGTTCTTCGCGTTCGTCGAGTTCAGCGGATCACAGGTCCCGGTGAAGCACCGGTCCCCCGTGGTGAACGTCACCTGGTCAGCGGCGTGTCCGCTGTAAGCGTTCCCGGCGGTGAACCCGTAATCAACGTGATCAAGGTGAGAGTCCCTGATATAGGACACCGCGCTAGTTGTCTTCCCATTCTCGGCGTACGCATTGGAGTCCTGCCGGTAGTAATACGCCATGGCGTCACTATGCAGGTCGGTTACGTAGTCAAGATTCCACCGGTAGGCCATAGTGCACACCGAGGACGACCAGGTGCTGTTGTAACACGGATCACCCGAATGGCCGGAAAACACCGGAACTGAGTCGGTGGAGTTCGTCGACGCATCTCCGGACGCCCATCCCGGCAGGTGATTAAGCCCGAACGAGTAGCTAGTTCCGTCACGTTCCGTTACCGTCCAGTAGTCAGTGAACTTCGTCCCCTGACCGTTATTCGACGACACGTGGTGCGTTACTACCTCACCGTTATCGTCGGAGGCCGTGCAGGTGCTGTTGGCGGTATAGCTGAACGGCACCGGGCACACCAGCGGAGTCGATGACCCGGCCAGCGAGAGCGTGAGCACGGGGCCGTCGTAGCAGTCATCCGGCGTCGATTGTGGCGCCGCCGATCCTTCTGGCTTGTCCTGGCAAGGGGTGAACGACTGCTCGATGAACGCCGACGGCGACGTCCAGCCGTCTCCCGCCCACGACGCCTGGGCCTGGGTGGACGCCGTCTGGCCGTCCACCAGCCCCGAGTCATAGTTGAGCCCGACCTGCGGCACGAGGTTCCCTGCCGCCGGCGGCATGACCATCGGATAGGAGTACGTGAACGACCCGGACGGGCCGGACTCCGTCCACGTGCCTGACGGCCGCAGCGTCGTCGCGTTGTAGGTTCCCGCCGCCCCGCCGCCGTCGGTGTATCCAGGCGTCGCCGCCAGCACCATGAGCGGTCCGCGCCCGGGTCGCAGGCGAGCGGGCCGGCTCGGCAGGGTCGTCAGAGCTGAGACCGTCCTGGTGCGGGCGTCATTGACCGACGCCAGCGGGCGGCCCTTCCTGCAGGCGGCCAGGCCGGGCGTTGTCAGCGCGCAGGCCGGCAGCACCTCCAGGCCCAGGCTCAGGCCGTAGTTACCCCCCGATACTCCCTCAAATCCCGCATAGTCGAGTCCCAGCCGTACCAAGCCGCCCGGCCCGCGCGCGGTCCGCGCGGTGAACACCACCCCGCGCACCCCCGTTGCCGCGACCGCCGCGTGCCCGAGCACCGATACCGCAACCGCGGCCGGACCGCTCCCCCGGCCGGCCCGGCTGACCACCACCGGCGTCCTGGCCACCCTGGACAACCGAGCCGCAGCTAGCCCAGCCGCCGGACCCGCGCCCACGAGCAGCTCCGACAGTGACACGGGCGCCCCTGCCTTCATGGGCGTTACCGCACCGGTCAGGTTCACTACCCCGGACCCCGCTGACGGCCAGGCCGTCCCGGTTGGCCGGAACCTCGACGCCGCCTGATCGCGCACGTGCGGCCGGCGGGTCTTGAGCACGCCTAGCGACCGGGAGGCCGGCGTGCGGGGTATGGCGGGCCGTGGCCCGGGCCGGGCCGGCCTGGCCGTCGCTGCGGCGGCTCCCGTGCTGCCCGACGCCAGCATCGCCGCGACCACGGCGGCCGTGCCTGCCACCGCCGCCGCTTGCCTCAGACCCCGTACCCGCCGCACCCGCCAGCCGGACATATAGCCACCTCACACGGCATAGCACCACGGGCCTGGCCGGCCCAGACGTCTTGTGTCGACTCTCATAGGTACCACTAATTAATGATCAAAGACCAGACAGCTCACGTTGTAATTGAATATCAATATACTGTGCGTGATAGGTCAATTTTAATTACTGTGCGTAATTGGCCCAGGTAAAGGGCAATGAGCCCGGTAAGGTCTGGACAACAACCATTTGAGCGGCCGACACTGGCCAGGTGCGAACCGGGCCTGTCCCCCATCGCGCCCAGCCGTTCCGTCAGGAGGCATTCTCATCATGCGAACTCACCAGGGCCGGGCCCGTTACGTTGTCGTCTGCTGCGGCATGCTTACGCTGGCCAGCGGCGGGGTCGCCGCGGCTAGCCCGCAAATAGGCGCCGTTCCCGCCTCGACTGTGACCACGGCAGCCGGCCGGCCGACGACCGGACAAGCCGGACCGGCCGGGCTGACTTCTGCTCAGGCAATGGCCAGGGCCCGCACCACCGGACGGCGGGTCATCGTGTCCTCGCTCACCACGCCGACGACGCAGACCACCGCCAATCCCAACGGCACCTACATCCTGACGGAGACGCTGGTGCCGACCAGGACGCGTCAGCACGGCCGGTGGGTCGCGCTCGACGCGAAGCTGGAGCGGGTCGCGGGGAGGCTGTCGCCGGCCGCCTCTTCGTCTCCGCTGTCCTTGTCCGACGGCGGAGGCCCGCTCGCGGTACTTACCACCGCGGGACGGACCCTGGCGCTGTCCTGGCCGCGACGGCTGCCGGTGCCCGTCATCTCCGGCGCCACCGCCACCTACCGCAACGTGCTGCCCGGCGTTGACCTGGCTGTCAGCGCGGACACCCAGGGCGGCATGTCAGACACTTTGATCATCCGCACCGCCGCCGCGGCCGCCAACCCGGCGCTGCGGTCGCTGAAGCTCACCGCGTCGGTCAGCCGGGGCCTGCGGCTGTCCGCGGATCCGGCCGGCAACCTCATCGCCTCGGCCGGCCGCAAAGCCCAGCCGGCCTTCACCGCCCAGGCACCGCTGATGTGGGACTCGGCCCCGCCGCCGGCTGGCATGAAGACTGCCAGAGGACCCGGCGGCCTGATCGTCAGCGCTAAGAGCGGCCTGCCTGCCTTCTCATCCGCGACCGCCGCGGGCGCGGGCGCCCATGTCACCAGGATCAGGCTCGGCGTGCGGGGATCCACCATCACCTTGTCTCCGCCCGGCAGCGCCCTGACCAGGCACGGCAACGTCTTCCCGATGTACCTCGACCCGACTTTCCACAATGCCGTGGGCGGCGGTGCGTCGAACTGGACCCAGGTCGACTCTGGCTTCGCCACCACGAGCTACTGGAAAGAGAGCAGCGACCTTCAGCTCGGAGACTGCGATTTCTCCAGCTGCAACGGCCTGGGCGTGGTCAGGGACTTCTTCACCATGCCGGTCTCGTCCACCCTGAAGGGCGCCGACCTCGACTGGTCCCACCTCTACACCACCGACGTCTGGTCGGATTCCTGCACCAAGGAGGCCGTCCAGCTCTGGAGCACCGGCACGATCAGCTCGTCCACGACCTGGAACCATCAGCCTGGCTTCGAGAGCGACCTTCAGAGCAGTGCCTTCGCCTTCGGCTATTCGTCCAGCTGCAAGGCCTTCGCCAACGACAACACCTGGACCATCACCAGCAAGATCGAGAGCGACGCCTCCGGCGGCTTCACCAACCAGACGTTCGGCTTCAAGGCCGGCAGCGAGTCCAACGACCTGTACTGGAAGCAGTTCGACAGCGGCGCCAAGAACATCACCATCTCGACCGAGTACAACGACACCCCGAGCACGCCCACCGGCCTGGCCGTGAACAGCGCCTGCGGCAGCAGCACCAGCCCGTCGATCATCGGCAACGATGACGTCACGGTCAGCGCGAAGGCAGCGGACAAGGACGATGACAACAGCCTGACCACCAGGTTCGTGATCCTGAACTCTGATGGCAGCACCGCTTACGACTCCCAGACGGCAGGCACCTCGCCGGTGACGGGCGACAACGCCACCGCGCCCATCACGATCCTGCGGGCCGCTATTCAGGCCTGGCATTCCGACGGCACCACCAAGGCGTACACCTACCACGTCAAGGCCGATACCACCGACGAGTTCTCGCTGACCAGCGGCTACACCGGCTACTGCTACTTCACCTACAACCCGACCGGACCCGCCGCGCCCGGCGTGAGCGCCTCCCCGACCAGCGCGGCCCTTGGCCAGCAGGTGACGGCGACCTTCTCCCCGCCGCCCGGCTGCAGCCCCACGACCAGCCCGTGCCCGACCAGCTACAGCTATCAGGTCGGCGCGGGCAAGCCAGCCACCGCGACCGTCGGGACACCAAGCTGCACAGCCGCCAGCTGCGCCGTCACCATCACGGTCACTCAGCTCGGGCCGATCACTGTCAGCGTGGCCGGCATCTCCTCTGGCAACCCCGGCGGCAGCGCGACCACCACGATCACGGGAAACACCCCGGCCGCCCCTTATGCCGATGGCTACTTCTCCGGCGGCACCTACCCAGAGCTGCTGACCGTCGGCACCGGCGGCGACCCGAGCCTGTGGGTATCCCCCGGCACCGGCAATGGCTCGCTGGGGACCGCGATCGACATCGGATCTGTCGGCACCGGCGTCAGTCCCGGCACCGACGGACCGGCCGACTGGGCAGGCGCCGAGGTACTGCACGGCGACTTCACCGGCGACGAGGTCCAGGACGCCATTGCCTATTACCCGGCCGGTGCCTTCGCGGGTACCGGCGAGCTCATCTCCGGAATCGGCATCGACGCCACCTTGGAGGCCGAGCCGGCCAACACCACCGAGATTCCGTCAGTGGCGTGGTCTGACCCGTTCTTCGCCAATCCCGGCGACGTGCCGCTAACCCTGACCGCCGCTGGCAACGCCAGCCAGACCAGCACGGGCGTGGCCGACCTCATCGGCACTTACGGCGATTCAAGCAACGGCTATGAGCTCGACCTCTTCACTTCCAACCCTGGCTCACCCGGCAGTTACGGCTACAGCCAGACCCTCTCCTCTGGCCCGGGTCCGGACGGCAACCCCTGGAATGACTTCAGCCTCGCGGCCGCTCAGCCGGGCGGAAACGCGAGCGCCGCCATCCTGTTCGCGCTGGATACCGCCAACGGCAAGCTCTGGGAGTCGGTCAACCCGGGCTGTCCGGCCGCTTGTTCCGCCACGAGCCTCATCGGCACCGCGGGCACCTGGACCCAGCTCACCGTGCCGTGGGGATCCGCACCGCCGGCCCTGGCCTCGGCCGACATTAACCAGGCCGGCCAGACCGAGCTGTGGGCCGTGACCGGCACCACCGCCACCGCTTACGCCCTCAGCGGTACCACCATCACCAGCGAAGCCGCAGGCTCCCCGCTCACCAGGCCAAATGACGACTGGCCCCTGGCCGACGGCCAGAGCAGCTGCCCGGGTACCAGCCCGGCCACCGCCACCGACACCGTGACCGCCGCCACCGCGCCGGTGACCGGGGGCTTCAGCTGGACCTGCGACAACACCTTCGACACCGTCCTGACCCTCGACGGCAGCACCGGCTACGTCGTCCCCCCGGCAGCCACCGTCCCCACGGCTGACACGACCCCCAGCATCTCCATCTGGTTCAAGACCAGCAAAGCCGACGGTGTCCTTGTCTCGATCCAGAACCAGGCGCTATCGGTCGGCAACACGATCACAGGCGGCTACGACCCGGCCCTGTACGTGGGTACCGACGGCAAGCTCTACGCGGAGTGGTGGCCGATGACCGGCGGCGCCGTCAGCTCGACCACCGCTGTCGATGACGGCCTCTGGCATCATGCCGTCCTGACCGCCAGCGGCGGTGGCGAGACCTTCTACCTGGACGGCCAGTTGCAAGCCACCGCCTCGGGCACCCCGAGCTTCACGTTCGCCAATCCCACTAACTTCACCATCGGCGCCGGCTACATAGGCGGCAACTGGCCCAATGAAATCCACTACAAGCAAAGCGGCAACACCGCCTACCGCGACTTCTTCAACGGCGAGATCGCCGACGTCACCTTGAGTTCCTGACCCACGCCAATCTGGGCGGGGTGACCGGAATCGGCTCCGGTCACCCCGCGGTCAAACCCATTAAATCTATAGCCGAGAAAATTTTGCGCAGGTTCATGACCTGCTCTCCTGAGCCTGGCCCAGGCTGCCTGGTCTTCTTATTTATCCAAGCCGAGGGTGAACGTGGGCTTAGGGGCGGTGTCCGGCAGTCGGTGCTCAGCAGACAGCCGCCGGATCGCGGTGCCGGTTGCCAGGAACTCAGTCGCGTGCTCGCCCCAGACGTGGTTCTTGACCTCCACAGTCACGCCCACGATGCCGGACGCGCGGGCGGCCGTTGCCTCGGCCTGCATCCGGGACAGCGCCAGCTCCCGTGCCTCGTAGACGCCCTGGGTGAACTGAGGCATCTCCTGGTTCTGGCCGGCTTGGCGCAGTGACTGCATCACGCCCTGGTGCGCGATGTGGTAGACGCAGGTGCCCAGGACGAACGCTACCGGCACCGCGCCGGCCGCCAGCAGCCGGAAGAAGTCCTGCGCGGATAGGTCGGACGTGAACGCGCGGCCGTCAGGCGCCTTGTGCGCGCCCTGCCCGGTCAGGTGCCGGACCGCCGTGCCGGCCGCGACGAATTCCAGGACGCCCTGGCCCCAGGCGTACATCTGCATTCGCAGGTCCACGCCGACAATGCCGTCCGCGCCGAGGTGGTCCGCCTCGGCCTGCATCCTGGCCATCGCCAGTTCCCTGGCGTTATACATCGCCTGAGTGAGCGTCTGCAGTTCCTGGTTCTGCGACCAGCGCCCGACCTGAAGGCCCACGTGGTAAATGGAGGACCCGATGACGAATCCGAGCGGCTCGAAGCCGGCCTCGCCGAGAAGGACGTACTCAGATACCGACAGATCCGAGCTGAACACGCCTGACTCTTCGGCTCCCGCGGTGTGCGCGAGCCTCGTGCTGGCCGCCTCCGGTTCCCAGACGGCGGCAGCTGGCTGATTCGAGAACCGTGGCATCGGGATGCTCCTTCGCAGGTGTCCGCTGCCACGCTACCGCCCGCCGCGAGGACTCCGGTCTTGAGGTCAGCCGATCTCGGCTTCACTAGGGATGACGCTCAGCCGGTTAATCAGATGGCCTGGTTAGGGTGATCTCGTGAAGGTTGTGATTCCAGGCGGGACAGGGCAGGTAGGCACCGCGCTGGGCCGGGCGCTGCGCAGCGACGGGCACGAGGTGGTGGTGCTCACCCGGCGGCCAGGCGGGGATGGGCAGATCTTGTGGGACGGTAGGCGACTGGGGCCGTGGGCGCGCGAGATAGACGGCAGTGATGTCGTCATCAACCTCGCCGGGCGCAGCGTCAGCTGCCGGTACACCAAGGCGAACCTGACCGAGATGATGCGGTCGCGAGTGGTCTCGGCGCGGGTGGTAGGCCAGGCCATCGCCGCCGCCGACCGCCCGCCGAGCGCCTGGCTGCAGATGAGCACCGCGACCATTTACGCGGACACTCGCGGGGGACCCAATGACGACGTGGCCGGAGTGATCGGCGGCTCGGAGGATAGCGTCCCCTGCTCAAGAGCCGGAGAGTCGTCCCTGGCCGGCTCGTCTCCGCTGGATTCGAGTTCCGGCACGGCACCTGGCCAGACGCCGCCCGCGACCTGGCCCAGCGCGCGCGAGCCCGTCACCCGGGCTGACGGGAGCCGGGCAGCAGGCAGCCGCTGCTGTCCGGCCCCGTTAGCCACGTCAGGTGCAGGTGGCGCCGTTCAGCGTGAAGCTCGCCGGCGTCGCGTCGCTGCTGGTCCAGGTTCCCTGGAAGCCGGCCGAGGTGGAGCCGCCGGCCGCGACGGTGCCGTTGTAGCTCGCGTTGGTGATCGTGACGTTCTCGCCGCTTTGGGTGGCGGTGCCGTTCCAGGCGCTGGTGATGTGCTGATCACCAGGGAAACTGAACTTCAGCGTCCAGCCCGACAGTGCGGCCGACCCGGTGTCGGTGATCGTGACGCTGGCGGTGAACCCGCCCGTCCACTGGCTGGTGGTCTGGTAGCTGACGTGGCAGGAACCACCGCCCTGACCGCCACCGCCCTGGGTCGTCGTGGCGTTCAGGCCCATGAAGGCGATCGCGTCGGCCTCCATCCCGGCGCCCGACTCGGGCAGGACGTGACCCGCGCCCGCGATGCTGAACGCCTCGACCTGCGGCGTCCCCGCGGTGCTGTCGTACTGAGTTTCCGTCCACCCCGACACCGGCATCGTCGACGAGGTCGGAGTCGAGCTCACCCCGAGCACATTCGTCCACTGCAGGATCTCCTGGCTGAGGTTCTCGTAGTTGAGCGTCCCGTCGGCGGTGCCGTGCCAGAGCTGCATGCGAGGCCGCGGGCCCGCATAGCCGGGGTCGGCGTTGCGCACCATGTTGCCCCAGGCCGCCGCGGTGTTCGAGACCTGGCCATCAGCGCAGGCCGTGTTCCATCCGTCGACTGTGCCGGTGAAGAAACAGCCGAACGGCACGCCCATGAAGGCCGCGCCGGCCTTGAACACGTCCGGGTAGTCGCCGAGCATGACGTTGGTCATCATGGCGCCCGATGACGCGCCAGTCACGTACACGGCGCTCGGGTTGCCGCCGTAGTGCTGCTCGGCGTATGTGATCATCGACATGAGCCCGACCGGGTCGCTGCCGCCGTTCCTGGTCAGCGCCTGGCTCGAGGACACGTCCCAGCAGCTTCCGCTCCTGGTCACCGACGGGTAGATCACGATGAACCCGTACTGGTCGGCGAGCGAGGCGAACGCCGTGCCCGAGAAGAACCCGGGTCCTGATCCGGTGCACTGGTGCAGGGCGAGCAGGATCGGCGGGTTGGCCTTGGCCGTGGTCGGAACGTAGGCGTACATCTGCAGGCCGGACGGATTACTGCCGAAGTTCGTGACCTGGACCAGCCCGGAGGTGAGCGCCTGCGCCTGCGGCGCGGTCTGCAGGAACGCAACCGGCGTCAGCACGGCCAGGCTTAGCGTCACCAGCTTGGCTAACCATCTGCTCATGACCTCTCCTTCAAACTTTCCGAAATATTTCGATACTTCTCCTTCCTATTTCACTACTTTTCCGCGCTCGTGACTAGCCTCATGTCGACCGGGGCCAGGTCACCCGGCAAACAGGAAGGTCGCAGGGGCAGATCTTCCCAAGGAGATTATGAAAGTTTCGGGAAGTTTCAGGTCCCGGGCAGGCGTCTCGCCTAGAAGAAGCTTGATTCAACCCGCGAAAAGCTTTCCAGATATTAGAGATCTTTTTGTGCTCTGCGCGGGTAGCCGGCCCGGGCCGGGCCGGCTACCCGCGCAGGCTGGGTTAGCGGAGAGTGGCGCTGATGCCGTTGATGATGCCGCTCGCGGGCACCGTGATAACGGTCGCCTTGCCCGCCGAGCCGGCGTTGTGCCACCACTGCGTGCGGAATCCGCTCGCGCCGCAGCCGGCCGAGAATTCGACTGCGTACTTACCTGGCACGAGACCAGTCAGTACGTAGGAGCCGGAACTGATCGCGATGACCGGGTGGGGCATGGCGTCGATGAGCGGGTCAGGTACCGGGCTAACCGGCGACGCCGTCACGCACTCACCGGCGACCGGCTTGTGCGAGGCCGTGCTCACGACGCCCGTGATCGTGCCGTCGCCGCCCAAGGTCGCGCCGATACCGGCCGTAACCTTGCCCGAGACCACCTTCACGCCGGTCGCCGAAGCCTGCGACGACTTGCCCTTATACCACTGCGGGGCGAAGGAACCGTCTCCGAACGGGCAGAACGGGTCGCCCAGGTAGATCTTGTAGGTACCGGGGGCTAGGTCGGTGAGCTTATAGGCGCCGGCCGAGTTAGTAACCGCCTCCGAGGTGGCGATGCTGGTGTCCTCTTGTACCGCGACGATGCAGGCGCCGGACTGCGGGGTGGCGCCTGATCCGCCGAGCACGGTGCCCGAGATCGTTCCGGCCGGGAATAGTTTCTCGGCCGTCAAGGTGACAGCGTGCGGCGCGACCAGCTTCACCAGGTGCGGCAGGGTCGCCGTGCCAAGCCGGACGTGCTGCCTGCCGAAGCCGCAGTCATAGTACGTGAGCTGGTAGGAGCCGGTGCTGAGGTGCTTGATGGTGTAGCTGCCTTGTTTGCTGGTGACGGCCTCTCCGTAGAAAAGGTTAGTATCGTCCTCCGCCACGACGCAGATACGGCTCTGCGGGTGGCTCGCGCCGGCCCTCACTTTGCCTGAGATCGAACCGCCAGCGGTCATCACGGCGTTGATCCCGGTCACGGCCGTGTTGTTCACGACTGTGACGGGAGTCGATGACGCACGGGACGCCGTTCCCTTGTACCACTGGCCGCCGAACCGGTTCTCGGCGCAGCTGAACTCGATGTCGTACTTAGTCGCGGCGAGGCGATTGAGGTGATAGGTGCCACGGCGGTTGGTGACGGCGATCGTGTGGCTATAGAACGAGACCTGACCGGAAGTCGGCGCGCCATGCGGGAAGGCTTCTACGCAGACTCCTGACTGCGGACGGCCGGCGCTGTTCGTCACCGTGCCGGCGATGGATCCGCCCGACCGCATGACCGCGCTGACGCCCGACGTGATCCGGCCGCCCGGCGCCGACACAAAGTCCGAGGATCCCGGTGCGGGCTGGCCCTTGAACCACTGGCTGGCGAAGGGTTGCTTGCCGAAGAAGCAGCCGAAGTTCACCGCGTAATCCCCTGGCACCAGGTTCCGCACGGTGTAGACGCCGTCGTTGGTCAGCTGAAGGTTGCCGAACGGGAAGCCCGACTGCGCTTGCGCTGGGGTCTCCACCTGGACGCACATCTTGTTCAGCCGGTTCCCGCTGCTGTCGGTAACTACCCCGGTAATCGTCCCGCCCGGTTGCATGACGGAGTCGACGCCCTTGGTGGTACGGCCGGCGGTGGCGGTCACCGGAGTGGCGGAGCCGCTGTTGACCTGACCCCGGTAGTACTGCGGTGCGAAGCTTCCGTTGCTACCGCATCCGCCGGAGAAATGCACCTTGTAACTGCCTGTTCGCAAGGCGATGGCCGAGTACGTTCCGTCGGCCGCGGTCTTGGCCGCGCTGAAGCCATGGCCAGAGACCGAGACGCAGATGCCGCGGACCGGGCTGCCGTGGGTATCGGTGACCTTTCCGCTGATGATCGCGCCGGTGGGGAGGAACGTGTCGACCCCGTTCTTCGTGTGGCCGGCGACGGCAGAAACGGTCCGCCTGGCCTCAAGGAAGTTTCCCTTGTTGCGGCAGCGCAGGTAGAAGAGCCGGTACTTGCCCGTCGTCAGGCTGGTGATCCGGTAGGCACCATTCTTGTTCGTGAGCACGCGGGAGTATCCGAAGAACTGTCCCGTCTCCTTGGTCGGCTCGGCGATGACGCAGATGCCCTTCAAGAGCGCCCCATGCGGGCTTCCGCCTCGGACCACGCCCTTGATGATGCCGCCCGGCCGAAGCGCCGCGTCGATTCCCTTGACGATCAGGCCGCGCGAGATCGTGATCTTCGCGGCGTGCTTCTGCGTGGCCGAGTTCCGCCACCACTGCGGTACGAAGTTCCCTCGATTGCCGCAGGCGGGTATGAACACGACGACGTACTTGCCGGGGTACAGGGAATGAATGACGTAATTGCCGTGCTTGTCCGTTCTCGCGAAGCCGTCGATGAAAGCCCGGCCCTGGCGCCCGGTTGCCTCGGCGCACACCCGGGACTGCGTCTTGCCGGCCAGGCTCTTGACCGTTCCGTCAATCTCGCCGCCGAGTCGCAGCGATGCGTCGATGCCGCTCGTCGTCTTGCCGGCCGTGACCGGCACGCGAGTGGGCTTGGTGTGGAAGATCGGCCCGTTGTGGTTTTTGTATACCTGCACGAGCCAGTTGCCCGTGTTCTTACCGCAGAAGCCACGGGGGATGAAATCCACCTGATAACGCCCGGCCTTGAGCTTCTCGATCCGGTAAGTGCCGGTCTTCGAGGTGAGGGCGCGACCCTCGTGGCCGGCGCCGAAGGCGATCGCGCAGATGTCGCTCAGCGGCTTCCCGCTTCCGGTGACCGTGCCGGCGATCGCGCCGCTGCTGCCACTGGTTTGCGCGTCGGCATTGACGGTCATGGCCTGCGGAGTCAGCCCGGGGACAGCACTGGCTGACTTGAGCCTGGCGATGGCCGGGGACAGTGCCGGGGCCGCAGGAACCGCGGACCGCAACGTGACCTTCGCGAGCTCGCGTTCCTGGCCAGCGGCTATGCTCACCTTGGCCGGGCTGTCCGGCCAGGCGGCTCCGCCCGACCACTGATCGGCGTAGTCACCGCCGGCCGCGCAGGCGCTGTACCTGAGCGTGTAACTCCCGGCCACAAGACCGGTCAGCACGTACCGGCCGTCCGACGTCGTCACCGCGAGCACGCTGCCGCCAGGTCCGCTGGCGACAACGCAGGCGGCCGTGAGCGGCTTTCCGCCCGCGCCGTCGACGATGCCGGTAATGGCGCCGGCCCCGCGGGCCGATGGCGCCGACGGAACAGAATGCGCCATGGCTGTCACATTTGAGCGCATAGTGACCGAGTGCCCGTTGTTGGCGGCGGAAATACTCGCCTGGGCCGGTGCTGAGATCAGCACCGAAGCTAGCGCAGTACCGAAAATCGTGAACGTACTCGCAGCCCGCAAGGGCTTCAACCCGAATCGCATGTAGCCACCGCTTCTCGCAGTCGTCGATTCTGCGTCATGAAACCGGATAAAAGGCGATCATGTTTCGGGCACACGGTAGCGCAAATGCCTGCCAAATAGGATAGTTATCCCGCCGGCTGATTAACCCTGTTTGTCACAGCAGTTGCTTCAAGACGCTGGGTTCGATGTTGCCCCCGCTGATGACGCAGACGACCGTTGAACCCGCCGCTGGACGGACCTTTCCTGACAGCAGGGCGGCGAGGCTGGCAGCACCGGAGGGCTCGGCGCCGAGCTTGCACCGCTGGATCAGCACCCGGACCGCGTCAGCGATTTCCCCGTCGGTCACCCGGACGACCTCGTCCGCGAAGCGCTGGACGTGCCGGAGGGTGTGCTCGCCGGCGAAGGGAGGAGCCAGGCCGTCAGCGATAGTGTCCACCCTGTCCAGATGAACGGGCGTGCCTTGGTCAAGGCTCCGGCTCATCGCGTCCGCCCCTTCTGGCTCGACCCCCACGACGCGGACGGACGGGTGCTGCAGCTTGATAGCCGCAGCGACGCCGGAAATAAGGCCGCCGCCGCCGACGGGAACCACCACCAGGCCGGCCTCAGGAGCCTGTTCGCTGATCTCGAGCCCGACCGTTCCCTGGCCGGCCATCACGGCCAGGTCATCAAAAGGGTGGACCAGGGTGAGATCACGTTCTGCCTGCAGAGCCAGGCACGTGTCGAGCAGGCTGCCGGCCGTCTGGACGACCTCACCGCCGTAACGCCTCGTCGCCTCCACCTTGGAGGGCATGGCACTGGCCGGCATCACGATCGTGGCCTTTGCTCCCACGGCGGTGGCGCCGTAGGCCAGGGCGGCCGCATGGTTTCCCGCCGACAATGACACCAGCCCGCGCGCCAGGGCGGCTGAGTCCATCGACAGCAGCTTGCTGAACACCCCGCGGGGCTTGAACGAGCCCGTCTTCTGGAACAGTTCGGCCTTGAGGTGCAGCCGCACTCCCAGATCATCCCCGACGGTGGCGGACGACATCATCGGCGTAACGCTCACCCGGCCGCCGATCCGGTCCCGTGCCCGCTCGATATCTGCGAGTTCAAGCAGCATGCCATCTCTCCTGTTCCACAGCGTTTCCTGTCTTTCAGTGTCCATACTGCACATCTGAGGCCGGCTCGGCAGATCCGGGCGGTGGGCTGCGAAGATGGCAGGCATGGACGCTAGGCAACTGGAGAAGGTCCGCTCTGGTCGCGGGTTCTTCGCGGCCCTCGACCAGAGCGGCGGCAGCACCCCGAAGGCGCTGGCCGAATACGGCATTGACGAGAGCCGGTACACCTCGCAAGAGGAGATGTTCGACCTCGTGCACGCGATGCGGACCAGGGTCATCACCGACCCGGGTTTCGACGGCTCGCGAATCCTCGGGGCGATCTTGTTCGAGCAGACCATGGATCGCGACATCGGAGGCGTTCCGACAGCGCGGTACCTGTGGGCTGGCAAGCAGGTCGTCCCGTTCCTCAAGGTGGACAAGGGGCTCGCGGCCGAGCAGGACGGCGTGCAGCTGATGAAGCCGATCGACACGCTCGACGAGCTGCTCGAGCGAGCCGGCCGGCACCAGATCTTCGGTACCAAGATGCGGTCGGTCATCCACGATGCCGACCCCGGCGGGGTGGCCGCGATCGTCGACCAGCAGTTCGAGTACGCCACGCGAATCTCGGCGGCCGGGCTCGTCCCCATCCTGGAGCCCGAGGTCAGCATCGACAGCCCCGGCAAGGAGGAGGCGGAAACGCTGCTCCTTGACGCACTGCGCAAGCGCCTCGACGCGCTGCCGGGCGACGCGCTGAAACCGAGCACGCTGAAACCCATCATGCTAAAACTGACCATCCCGACCCGGCCGGGCCACTATGCCGGCCTCGCCGCCGATCCGCGGGTCCTGCGGGTCCTGGCCCTGTCCGGCGGCTACAGCCGTGACCAGGCCTGCGCCCTGCTGGCCGAAGACCCCGCCATGATCGCGAGCTTCTCCCGCGCCCTGCTCGAAGGACTGTCGGACCAGCAGAGCGGCGAGCAGTTCCACACTCGGCTGGACGCCTCGATCGGGCAGATCTTCAGCGCCTCCACCGACAAAACCCCGACCAGCGACTGAGCATGACCGCCGATCCTCATCCACGGCTGCGCGACCAGGCGATCGCGGTGCTGCACGCCAACGACGCTGGCGGTTGGACCAGGGCAGCGCCCCGTTTGTACCCGCACCAATGGAGCTGGGACAGCGCCTTCATCGCGATCGGCTGGGCGCACCTGGACTCATCGCGGGCCATGACCGAGCTCGAGCAGCTATTCGCGGCGCAGTGGGCGACGGGCATGGTGCCGCACCTGGTGTTCCGGGCCGGCCCGGAACACCCTTACTTTCCCGGACCGCAGTGGTGGGATACCGCCGTCTCTCCGGCGGCGCCCGCGTCCCCGCTAAAGACGACCGGGATCTGCCAGCCACCGGTGCACGCCCTGGCCCTGCAGCGGATCTGGCAGCTGACACCGCCGGCCAGGCAGCCGGAGATCCGCGCTCGCATTCAGGCGCTGTACCCGCAGATGGTCAGCTGGCACCGATATCTCGCCACCCACCGCGACCCGGAATCATCCGGGCTGGTCACTACCTTTCATCCCTGGGAGGGCACGGACAACTCCCCGCGCTGGGACAGCGCGCTTGAGCGCATCAAGGTCGCCAAGCCCGGCCCGTATACCCGCCTGGACACCAGCGAGGTTCCAGACCCGTCGCAGCGGCCCACCAACTGGGATTATGACCGGTACCTATGGCTGGTCGAGCAGTTGCGGAAATACCGGTACGACGACGCCCAGATCTACCGCGAGTACCCGTTCCTCATCAAGGACGTCTTCTTCACCGCCGTCCTGGTCGCGGCGAACGCCGCACTGCTCGACCTGGCCGACGTGGCCGACGCCAGCGGCGAGGATCGCGAGCAGCTGACCCGTTGGTTCGACCGCAGCCGCGCGGCGCTGGCCAGCCGCTTTGATACCCGGACCGGGCTGTGCATCGACTACGACGTCCGTACCGGGCACGACATCCGGCTGCGAACCTTCGCTGGGTTCGCGCCGATCTTCGCCAGGACCCCGGACGCCGGGCAACTCGCTGCCCAGCTGCGGCTTCTGGATTCTGAGGACTTCTGCGGTCACCCGGGGCTGCGCTGGCGCCTGCTGCCGAGCACCTCGCCAACCGAGCCGGCGTTCGAACCGGACAACTACTGGCGCGGCCCGGTCTGGCCGGTCATCGACTGGCTCCTGTGGAAGTCGCTGAGCCATCTCGGCTGCTCCGCCCGCGCGGGCCAGATCCGCAGCGATTCACTCGGCCAGATCGCCGCCGACGGAGAGTTCGGCGAGTACTTCGAGCCGTTCACCGGCAAGCAACTGGGCTCGGCGCAGCAGTCCTGGACGGCCGCCGTCACCCTGGACTGGCTAGCCTCAGACCACAACGGCGAAGCAACCTAGCGAGCCAGGTGACGCTGGGGGCCAGGTGACGCTGGGGGCCAGGTGCCCCGGCCTGAGCGGTGATCGCGAAGAGTTAGCCGCGCCGGCGTCAGCAAGTCTTCGCGATCATTAAAACTGACCCTTTTTGTCCGATTTTTGACGAAGACTTCTCGTTTCCCGAAGAGTTTGCCGCGGTTTTCGGCGATTTTCCGCGGCTAAGTCTTCGTGATCTAATCTGATGGCGGATTCCCGGGCTTCGCTTGTCGATTAGCGGAGCCTTCTCGGCAGTCGAGCCGAAAAGGCTCCTCGATCAAGCTGCGCCGTCCCAAATGACCGATTCTTGTCGGAGCTTTTTCGTTCGCCGGAGGCTTTTCGGCAAAATAAGCCAAGATTCTGCCGAGAAGTCTCCGACCTGCGAAAAGTCTCCAGCAAAAACCAGGCATTCCGGACCGGATTCCATGATCCCGGAGACTATTCAGCGGCGACTGCCAGATCTGATGCTTCAATACAGGCAACCCTTGCGGTCGGAGGTCGCCGGGCCGGCCGTGAACGCAGCGCCGCCGCATCCGCGCATTCGCAGGGGACCGGGGCCGTCAGCGCCCGGTCCCCCGCTGTCAGTCAGTGCGTTGTGCGGAAAGCGCTGAGGATGGTTTCGGTCACGGAGTTGCCGGCCAGGGCGCAGAGCCGGCGCCAGCGGCTGCCAGCGCATCCCTAGGCCAATCGCCCGATGCCTAGAGGTCGCACTGTTACGTTCCAGCGGCACAGAATGTTATGTCGGCCGCGCAGAATCTGTGTATATGAGTGCCTCTCGCATCGCGATCTACGGCGCCAACGGCTACACAGGGCGCCTGGTGGCCACCGAACTTCTCGCGCGCGGCCAGGACATCGTCCTGGCTGGCCGCAACGCCGACGCGCTGGACACGATGGCCGAAGGCCTAGCCTCGCCAGCCCACGTCACGACCAGCGTCGCCGCGCTCGACAATGCGGGTGCGCTCCGCGACCTTGCGGAGAACGCGACCGTGCTGATCCACTGCGCCGGCCCCTTCGCGGTAACCGGCCCGCCGGTCGCGTCCGCCGCCGCTGCGGCCGGGTGTCATTACGTCGACCACGCCGTCGAGCCGCATCACGTGCGGTACCTGTTCGACCAGCTGCAGGAGCCAGCGCACCGCAGCGGCGCGATCATGATCCCGCAGACCAGCTTCTACGGCGGGATCCCCGATCTGCTGGCCGCCGCTACGACCGATGGCATGACCGACATCGACCGCGTGACGATCGGCTATTCGGTCAGCGGCTGGCGGCTGACTCCCGCCGCGAAAAGGACGGCGGAACTCCTCATCACCGAGATCGACCGGATCACGTTCGCGGATGGCGCGCACCACGTCGGCCCGGTCGAAGTCCGCAACACGGTATTCCCGTTCCCCCCGCCGCTAGGCCCGCGCACGATGATCGCGCCTTTCCCGATGGGCGAGATCGTCACGATCCCGCGGCACGTCTCCGCCCGCACCGTGGAGGCCCAGCTGACCTCGACGACCTTTGAAGATGAGCAGGTATTCACCAGCGAGCAGGTCGATGACGCGACCCGGGCGCAGAGTACCTTTACGATCGCGGTGCAGGCCACCGGGCTCTCCGGTGGCGGCCGAACCGGTCATCTGAGCGGCCGCGACCTCTGGCGGGCCGGGGTGTTGCTGTCGGTGGAGGCGGCCTTGCGCCTGGCCGGCGGTCAGTGCCCGGCCGAAGGCGGCGTGTTCAGCACCGCCGAGGCGTTCCGCGCGACCCCGATGCTGGCCGACCTGGACACGCTCGGTGCCTTCGCATTTCACGGCGTGATCGAATCGGCGGCGAAAACCGGGACGAGGTGACGGCGATGACAACGGAACCAGTGCTGGTGACGGGCGCCGCGGGCGGCCCGCAGGGTTCGACGGGCCTGCTCGTCACGCGGCTCCTGCTGGAGCGAGGTCAAGCGGTGCGAGCGTTCGTGCACCGCGATGATGAGCGGTCGGCGCAGCTGCGGACGCTGGGGGCGGAGGTGGTCACCGGCGACCTGCGCGAGATCACTTCGGTGCTGCCGGCCGTGCGCGGGGTGCGGCGGGCGTATTTCACCTACCAGGTAACCGACGGCCTGCTCGATGCCGCCGGCGCCTTTGCCGTAGCGGCCAGGCAAGAGGGGCTGGAACGGATCGTGGAGGTCTCGCAGCTGGCCGCCTCGCCCGATGCTCCCACTCCCCGGATGCGGCAGCACTGGGTCGCGGAGCAGGTGTTCGACTGGGCCGGCGTCGGCGCGGTACATCTGCGGGCGGCGGTCTTCTTCGAGAACCTGGCCGTCCTCGCCGCGTTTCGAGGCGGTGGCGAGCTGATGATTCCGCTGGGACCGCCCAGCACGGTGATCCCGCTGGTGGCGGCCGCCGACGTGGCCCGGGTGGCGGCGGCCATGCTCACCTCCACCGGGGACCTCGATCCGGTCTGCCGCCTGACCGGCGAGATCCTGACCGTCGGCGAAGCGGCGGAGCGGCTCGGGGTCCCCTACGTGGACATCGATCCCGCGGACTGGCACCACTGGGCGCTAGGCAAATACCGTGACTCGCACACCGTCGAGCATCTGTCCAGGCTCTGGGAGATATTCAGGATCGTCGGAGCGCATCACGAGCTTTACCAGGTCACCGAGGCAATCGAGCAGATCGGCGGGCATCCGCCGCTGACCCTGCGCGAATTCGCCGCGTCGTGATGCGGCGGCGAGGCACCCGACGACGGCAGCGTAGGCACCAAGAAGACACCACAAATCGCTCGAACGGCTTTGCCTTCGATCGTGCTTCCGGCGAGATGCCGACGATGGGCGTAGTGGCTATGCGCTTCCTCGACCAAGCGCTGCACGCCGTCTCCACCGGCTAGCACCGGCAGCGGCCCCAGGCCCCGAGCCTCACGGTGTCTCCCCGATGCGACACCGCGTTCATCTCCATTTTGCTTGCTATCTCCGCTGATCGTCTGCTGGTGTTTACGGGATTCGTATTGTCTTGGGTGGTTTCGTACGTCACTGCCGAAAGGACGTGGACGTCATCGACGCCAATACCGACTACAGCACGCCGGCGCCGTTCCAGGCCGCCGTTTCCCGGCGCAGGTTCCTCAGCCTGGGCGGGACGGCCGCCGGCGTGGCGATCACCGCGGGCGCGGGCGCGCAGCTTGGCGGGATCGCCAAGGCACCAAGGGCCCTCGCGGCGGCTAAGCCGAGCACCAACCTCACCGGCACGATCCGCGATCTCAAGCATGTCGTGATCCTCATGCAGGAGAACCGGTCATTCGACCACTACTTCGGCAGCCTGCAGGGCGTGCGCGGTTTCGCGGACAAGCAGGTGCTGAAGTACCAGAACGGCACCAGCGTCTTCCAGCAGCCGGACACGAAGCGGACCGACGGCGGCGTGCTGCTGCCCTTCCACATGGACTCCACGAAGGTCAACGCCCAGAACGCGAGCGACCTGGACCACAGCTGGACCGGCGATCACAGCGCCCGCAACGGCGGCCTGTGGAACAACTACGTGCCAGCCAAGACCGAGCAGACGATGGGCTACTTCACCAGGGCCGACATCCCGTTC
Source organism: Streptosporangiaceae bacterium (assembly GCA_036501205.1). Lineage (GTDB taxonomy): Bacteria > Actinomycetota > Actinomycetes > Streptosporangiales > Streptosporangiaceae > Chersky-822. The sequence continues at coordinate 39,899 of DASYAT010000219.1, forward strand.
CAGTACGCCCTGGCCGACGCGTTCACCATCTGCGACGGCTACCACCAGGCGATCCTGGCCCCGACTAGCCCCAACCGGATGTACTTCTGGACCGGCACGAGCGGCGGCTTCATCACCAACCCAGCCGATTACGCCGCGGTGTTCAAGGGCGCCAGCGCCCTGGTGACCTATCCCGAGGCACTCCAGGCAGCCGGTATCACCTGGCAGGTCTACACCAACCGTGAGGTCGGGGACGGCGGCGGCGTGAACGCCTGGGTCGGCGACTTCGGTGACAACCCGCTGTGGTTCTACCAGCAGTATGAGGACTCCGAGAACGCGACGACGGCGGCCGGGCAGGAGCTGGCCATCCGCGGCGCCGTCCAGCCCTGGCAGCCCAGCGCCGGAACGCCGCTCGGCCCGAACCACGTCAACCACGTGCTGGCCCAGTTCGTCGCCGACGCGACGGCGGGCACGCTGCCACAGGTCTCCTGGATCGTGGCGCCCGACAACTACACCGAGCATCCCGCGGCGAGCCCGAGCTACGGCGCGCACTACGTCAGGACGGTGCTCGAGGCGCTGATGGGAAACCAGGAGCTCTGGAACTCCACCGCGCTGTTCGTCACCTACGACGAGCACGACGGCTACTTCGACCACATCGTGCCGCCCGCGCCGGACGCGAGCGTGACGAACGAGTTCATCGGCGGGCTCCCGATCGGCTTCGGCAACCGGGTGCCGATGATCATCTGCTCGCCCTGGACCCGGGGCGGCTTCGTGGACTCGAACACCTACAACCACACCTCGATGCTGCAGTTCCTGGAGACCTGGACCGGGGCCCGCGCACTCAACGTCACGGACTGGCGGCGGTCGATCTCTGGTGACCTGACCGCCGCCTTCGACTTCGAGAACCCCGACTTCTCCATCCCGAACCTGCCGGACACGGTGCCGCTGATCACGCAGTCCGACGCGGAGAAGGCCTTCCCCAAGGTGGCGACGCCGCCGCCGGGCCAGCAGGCCTTCCCCGTCCAGGAAGCGGGAACCCGGCCGCACCGGCCCGCCGCGAACATGACGCTTGCGGACGCGACCGTCGACCGCACCAGCGGACTGGTCACGGCCAAGCTCTCGGTCCGCGGGAAGGTCGGCGTCTCGCTGGCCGTCTACCCCGACAACTTCGCGCCGCAGACCGCCACGCAGTTCACGGTCACGCGCGGCCACGACCAGCACTACACCTGGGACACCACGCTTACCGGCGGCAACTACGCGTTCTCGGTCTACGGTCCCGACGGTTTCCTGTCCTCGTTCGCGGGCGCCGTGGTCCCGGCCAGCCAGACAAAAGGAAGGGTGCCGAAGATCACCGCGCGGCAGCGGAACGGCCACAAGGGCATCCTCGTCCTGACGCTGGAAAACGACGGGCATGAGCCGGTGACCTACAGCCTCACGCCGGGCGACTATTCCGGCCAGCCGCAGGCCATCGGAGTGGCTCGCGGCGGCAAGCAGGCCGTCGACTGGCCCACGAACGCCGACGGGTACTACGACGTGATCATCACGGCCGACAGCGGTGACGGTTTCCTGCGCCGCTACGCCGGCCGCATCTTCTAGCCGGTCGGCGCCGGGTGCCCGGGGAATTCATCCCCGGGTACCCGATTCGCCTCTGGAGGCCTAGGATCAAAACCACCGCAAAGCTTTCTAACCAATATTTTTGGCATAAAATTTTGCGTCCGCCGAATCAAGGCAGTGATCACCGGCGACGCCTACTACGCCGCCGGCGATCCTGCGGCTGCCAGTGACAGCTGGAAGCAAGCCATCTCGGTCCTTGACCACTCACGACTCTCCGGCGCCGACGAGATAGTTCAGCTGCAGCTAAAGGGCTCTTCATCGCGACGCGTGCGGGTGTTACTCTCCGCCCGGGGCCGGCGCCATTCAGTGCTGGAACGTACCAGCCGGTGACCGGCCAGCCACGAGAGGATGGCTATGAGATTCATACGGCTGATCGCGATCCCGGGAAGTCTCTTATTCGTCGGAGCGAGCCTGGCTGCCGCCAGCGCGTCGCCGGCCGCATCGGGCCCGCGCGTCATTCACGCCCCGGCCGCGAGCCAGCACATGGCAATCGACTGCGCGTACAGCGCCAACTGCGCTGAGGTGGCCAACCCGGCCGAGGTCTTCGGCTCCCGGTATGTCGGTCACGACGAGCCGTCCAACATCTTCTACTCCAACGTCCCCGGCGCGGGGAACCGGATGTCGTACTCGATCCGGCTGCCGCACGACCCTTCCACGGTCAACCCGAACAAGCCCGGCAAATCCTACGAATTCGAGCTGAACGGCACCTTCTGGCTCGGCATGGCGCTGTGCGCCACCCAGTCCTACCCGAATATGGTGTCGACCTGCACCCCTGACAGCGACTCGAACATCGTCGACCCATCGGCCTCGCCCGACCACCCCGGCACCGCGTTCCTCGAGCTGCAGTTCTACCCACCCGGCTGGATACCCTGGCCGACCTGGGCGCAAGCGGTCGGAGCCAGCGGCTGCGACCCGACCAGGTGGTGCGTCGCGATGAACATCTTCAGCCTGGCCGAGAATCCGGTAACCGGAACTACCCTGAACTCGACCTGCGCCGCCAAGACCGGGCTTGAGTACGTCAACTTCGCGTTCGTTACCAAGAACGGCGTATCCGAGACGCCGGCGAACCCAATCCAGTCCACCCTCGCCACGTTCACGCCGGACCTGAACAAGGACCTGCTCATGAACTCCGGCGACGACCTGACGGTGCGCCTGCACGACACGCCAAACGGGCTCAAAGCCGAAATCCAGGACCGGACCAGCGGCAAGACCGGATCCATGACCGCGAGCGCGGCCAACGGCTTCGGCCAGGTCCAGTACGACCCGACCGGCACCAGTTGCGTCAACCAGCCGTACGACTTCCACCCGATGTACTCCACCTCCTCCGAGCAGACCAGGGTCATCTGGGCCGCGCACAGCTACAACATCGCCTTCAGCGATGAGATCGGGCACTTCGAGAACTGCAACGGCCCGAACCCGATTCCGGCCACGGAGTTCGGCGTGGACAGCAGCGGCAATCCCATCACCTGCCCGGCTGGCGACAGCGAGGGTTTCGGGAGCGGAGCGTCGCCGACCGACGCGGACGACGACTTCTGCTTCCCGGGAAGCGAGGCCCTGGTCATCCACGTCAATGGCTGCACCGATACCAACGCAGGCTTCGACGGGCTTGACTACCAGCCCGTCTGGCCAGACGGCAACACGGCCATGCACCCCGAGCCCGTGCTGTTCTCGAGCCCGCGGACCGGACGTCACTACGACGTCCAGTACTCGCGGAACGCGTTCGAGGCCGATCTTCCTCGCATCGAGGCCGGCTGCAACCGGACCACCGGCGCCGGCTGCACCTTGATCCCGACAACAGACGACGGCACGCCAGCCGCGTTCTACCCGTTCTACAGCGCCTTCCAGGCCCGCGACCGGGGCCACAGGCACGGTCGGGACGACCGCGCCTGCGTCTGGGCGTTCGGCAACCACCTTCCTGGCGCGAACGACTTCGGCCGCAACTCCCAGTACGGGACGCTGCTGACCAGTTCCTACCTGGTTTTCGGCGGCGGTGGCACGTCGCAGAACCTGATCAACAACTTCCGCGGAATCATGCCTAACCCGTGCCCGGCTGCACATCACCAGCACGGTCCGCACCGCTAACAACAGCCGCACATCGCAGGGGACCGCGGGCCAGCCAGGCCCCGGTCCCCTGCGCCACCCATTGCGGGCTGCCGACGTCACCCTCGACTGATATACGTTGCCATACAGCGACAAATCAACCGGGGGCAACCGTGCCGGCGACCGCGCAGAACCTGGCGCCCTACGACCAATGGCGCACGTCCTACCTCAGTGAAGGCCGGATGCTGGCCGGTTTCTGGCTGCTGCCGCCGGGCGGCGGCCCGTTTCCCGCAGCCGTTTTCAACCACGGCAGTGACGGCCTGCTCCCGGCGAGCATGCCGGGAGTCCTGGCCTTGCCGGACATGGGATACGCGACCTTCCTCCCGGTGCGGCGCGGGCACAACGAGCAGCCAGGCCCGTTCTGGCTGGATCGGGTCACGGCGCCCTGGGGCAGTCCCGAAATGGGCGATCAGCTGGTCCTGGCATTGCGGGCGGAGTTGGGAGACGTTCTGGCCGCGGTTGACTGGGTGGCCGAACGCCCGGAGGTTGACGCCCGGCGGATCGTCATGCTCGGCTCATCGTTCGGTGGCGTGCTCACGGTGCTGGCCCTGGGAGCTGACAGCGCGCTGCGAGCGGGCGTCAGCTTCGCCGGCCCGTCGATGACCTGGCCGCAGGCTCCGGCGCTGCAGCGAGAGATGCTCGCTGCGGCTGCTAGCGGCCAGGCGCCCCTGTTTCTTGCCCAGGCCTACAACGACAACAGCCTGGCGCCGACCTACGCGATTGGCGCCGAACTGGCCAGGGCCGGGCGCGCGCACGAGACCCGCATCTACCCGGCTATCGGAGAGGGTCCTGGCGGCGGCCACGGAATGTTCGGAACAGGTGTTCCGCTGTGGCGCCAGGACATCGAGTCGTTCCTGACCCGGTCGCTGGCGAGCGATCTCAGGAGGAGCAATTCCTGAGGATCGCGACGACGCCGAGCCTCCCGGCCTGTGGTTGCGACGGCGCCGGGAGTCGGCCGGACTGTCGCAATCCGAACTAGCCGAGCTGGCTGGGCTAGCGATGCGCACGGTGAGCAATCTGGAGAGTCAGCGGATCCGGCGGCCGCACCCAAGTTCACTGCAGAAGCTGGCGGACGCGCTTGGCCTTTCCGCGCGGGCAAGCGCTGAATTGCGCACCAGATTCCAGCCGGGCAATGGCTCAAGGGCGGGCCAGCACCATCCGCCTGATACCAGCGAGTCCCGGCCCGACGGCGGCCCGGCGGCGGTCCCGCGGCAACTGCCGCCGACGGTGCCGTCGTTTGTCGGCCGGTCGGCGGAGTTCGCCCAGCTCGATCGCTGGCTGGCGGAGGCGCGGAGGCAGCTGGCCAGTCCGGCGATTTTCGGCATCGGCGGCATGGCCGGGGTCGGCAAGACCGCGCTGGCACTGTGCTGGGCGCACCGGGTAGCCAGCGAATTTCCTGATGGCCAGCTGTATGTGACGCTGGGCAGCCACGCCCAGGCCGGCCAGACCCGCCAGGCCGGCCGGTCGGCTGACGCGGCCGAGGCGCTCGGCGGGATTCTGATTGCCCTTGGCACGGCGCCGGAGCGAGTGCCGGCGACTTCAGAAGCTCGGTCCGAGCTGTACCGCCGACTGGCCGCGGACCGGCGCCTGCTGATCGTGATTGACAACGCGCAGGACGCCGCGCAGGTCAGGGCCCTGTCACCGGGAGTGGCGGGCTGCATGGTCGTGATGACCAGTCGCATGCAGCTAACCGAGCTGGCGACCACCGATGGCGCCAAACTCGTGAACCTGGACGTGCTCGACGCCTCCGAGGGTGCGCAATTGCTGTCCGCCCGCGTAAGCACGGATCGGGCTCGGGACGAACCGCAGGCAGTGCGGGAACTGGTCGCGCTGTGCGGCGGGCTGCCGCTGGCGCTGGTCATCGTCGCCGCCCGCGCGGCCACGTCGGGCCGACGGCTGTCGCTCATCGCGGCTCAGCTCTCCGATGCGAGGCAGCGGCTCGACGCGCTCGACCTCGGCGATTCGATCACCGACATTCGCTCGGTGTTCGCCTGGTCCTGCCAGCAGATCAGCTCGGACGCGACTGCTCTGCTGCGAATGATGGCCTCGCTACCAGGCCCGGATTTCGCCGCGAGCGACGCGACCGACGCAGGCCTGCGGGAACTGGCCAGGGCCAGCCTGATCACCGAGCATCGGCCGGGCCGGTTCAGGCTGCATGACCTGCTCAGGCTCTATGTCGCCGAGCAAGCCAGCCTGGCCTTGAGCTGATCCGCTTCGGGAGCCCCGACGTCTGAGTAGCCGGCAAGAGCTTCACGCCAGTGCCGCTGCGCCTGGCTCCGGGCACCGTTGACCTGGTAAGCGTTGCCGATTCCCTCGTGGGCGCGGGCCTGCTCATATTTCTCGCCCGCCTGGGCGGCCAGCTTCAGCGCGGCGTCGTAGTGCCGGCGGGCCTGGGCAGGCCGGGCTATCGCCATCAGCACATCACCGAGGCCGCTAAGCGCCAGGGCCTGCCTTGAGACGTCCCCCGCCTCCCGGCAGATGGCGAGGGCCTGGTTCAGTCGGTCCATGGCATCGGCTGGCCGGCCTTGCCTGAGTTCGGTGATGCCGAGGTTGGCGACCGTATCGGCCTCAGAAATGCGGTCTCCGACTTGACGAAAGCCGTCGAGCGCCTCCCGCAGGTGGCTGGCGGCCTGGTCAAAGCGCTCCTGCCGCAGCTCGATCTCGCCGAGGTTGGCGAGTGCGCTGGCCCGCCCGCGCTGATCGCCCATGTCGCGAAACATCGTCAGGGACTCGTTCAAGTGGGCGGTTGCGTCGGCGTAACGGCCCTGGCGGAGGGCGGCGAAGCCGAGGTTAGCGAGCGCCCGGGCTTGGCCAGTCGGGTCACCCAGCCGCCGGTACAGTTCCAGGGCCTGCTGGAAGTGGGCAACGGCCGACTTGGGGTAGCCCAGCAGCAGGTTGCCGAGGCCGAGGCCGGACAGCGCCCTGCCCTGCCCGGTTTCGTCACCAGCCTGGCGGAACAGCGCGAGTGCCTGCCGGATGCTTTCGATGCCCTGGCGGTAGCGGCCCTGCTGCAGGTTGGTGTTGCCGAGACCGAGCAGCCCGGTGGCCTCGGCGGCGTGGTCACCGATACTGCGGGCGGCTCGGCCGATGCTGCTGTACACGGCGATAGCGTCGGCGAACTGAGCGTCGGTATCGAGGAAGCGAAACAGCACCTGGGCCAGCTTGATCGCGTGCTGCGGCCAGCCGTGGTCGGCCGCGTAGATGGCGAGCGGCACCAGATTGGCTCGCTGCGCGCGCAGCCAGGTGATGGCGACGCCGTCGCTGGCAAACTCGGCCGCAAGGTCGGAGATCGGAGATACGGCCGGCCGCCGGTGCCGTTCAGCGGGAAAGGCGGCATCCATGGCTAGCGAGGCAGCACTCAGGTAGTAGTCAAGCAGTCCGCTCAGCGCCGCTCGCCGGTCAGCCGCACTATCGAGGCTGCTGGTCAGTTCGGCCGCGTAGCCGCGAAGCAAATCGTGCAGGGCGACTTGGCCCGGCCCGGCGTACTGGATCATGCACACCCGGGCCAGCGCATCCAGCTCCCTGGCCGCCTGCGCGGCCGTCATCCCGGTGAGCGCGGCGACGGCGGACGGGTCAAGATCCGGGCCTGGATGCAGGCTCGCGAACCGGAAGACCCTGGCCGTGGCCGGGCCAAGCTGACGGTAGGACCAGGAGAACGCCGCGCGTACGTCGGCGGCTGGACTGGCCGACAAATCGGCGGCGACCTGCCGCAATGCCAGCCGTGGTTTTGTCGCGGCTCTGGCGGCGACGACCGTCAGAGCCAGCGGCAGGCGGGCGCAGGCCTCGATGATGGCTGTGACCGCAACGGGATCAGCGGCGAGCCTGCTTTCACCGAGCCGGCCGGCCAGCAACTGGCGAGCCTCGGCGCCGGCGAGCACGTCCAGCGCCAGCGGATGGGCGGCCTCGATCGCGGCCAGGCCGGCCAGCTGGTTCCTGCTGGTGACGACCACCCGGCAGGTCGGCGACCCGGGCAGCAGCGGCCGCGCCTGGGCCACATCGCGGGCGTTATCGAGCACCACCAGCATGCGCTTGCCCGCGAGCAAGCTGCGGTACAGGTTTAGCTGCGCCTCCGCAGTGGCCGGAAGCTGCGAAGCTGGCACGCCAAGAGCATCGAGAAACGCGCGCGCCGCTTCAGTAACTGACACCGGCTCACCTGACCGGTCGAACCCGCGCAGATTCAGGTACAGCTGCCCGTCAGGAAACTCCGCCGCCACCTGATGCGCCCACTGGACCGCGAGGGCAGTTTTGCCGACGCCGGCCATGCCGCCGATCGCGCAGATCATCGCGGTGCCACCTGGCTGATCGAGTACCCGCGACAGCGCATCGAGCTGATCGGTCCGCCCGGCGAACCCAGGTACCGCGGCCGGCAGCAGGCGCGGGCGGTTCGGGCCACGGGCGCCGGATCGAATGCCAGTGCCGCGGCTAGCCGCGCCGGCGATGGCATTCGCACGCCGTCGGCCGGCCGCCGCGATGAAGGCGGCCCGCGGTTGCGCGTCCAGCGCGAGTGCGTCGGCCAGCCGGTTCAGCGAATCGCGATACGGCCATTTGGTGTGCCCGCGCTCAAGGTCGCTGATCATCCGGATGCTCAGGCCCGATCGCTTCGCCAGACCGTGCTGGGACAGGCCCGCAGCACGGCGGCGTTCGCGCAGCCGGTGCCCGAATCCCCCTATGTCCGCTCCCGCAGGGTCAACTCCAGCAGTGCCAGCTCCTGCAGTGCCAGCTCCCCCGGCCTCAGCGCTCATCCCAGACCTTCACATCACCATTACGCCGTGTCCGAGGGACAGTACCGTCTTGTGACTTTGACCGTTTTGCCGGCCATTACTAATCGGCTGGAGCCGGAAAATTGCCGGTAAGTACGCATGTTCCGCAGCAGGTCGGGGCGACGTATGTTCAGCCTGAGCGGGCGGCCGATCCGGAAAAGCCGATCCGGAAGGGCCGATCCGGAGAGGCCGACCGCCGATGCCGTGATCACCCGTTCCTCGAAAGACCCTCAGGGGGCACATCGTCACCTGAACCGACGTGGAGGGATTGAGGATGTTCAGCAAGGCGAAGGTCTATCTCGTCGGCATGGCGGTGATCTCGGCGCTGGCCGTTCCCGTGAGCCTGCTTTCCGCCGACGCGCCCGCAGGCGCGTCAACCACTGCGTGCGGTGGCTCGTGCACCAGCCCGTCGGTCCAGTCGGTAGGTACCGGCCAGGTACTGACGGTGTCCGGTACCAGCGTGACCATGTCGGCCGGCAACACCACCAGTTCGACTCAGGACTGGACTCCTGAGCAGGAAGGGGACGTCGCGAACGCGGTCGCCGCCGGCGTGCTGTCCCCGAAGCTGAACATGCAGTACAGCACCGATCAGCTGGTGGAGTTCCAGACCGCGCCGAACGGGGTTCCGTCCGATCAGTGCCTGGCCGATAACTTCACCAGCACGACTTCGCTGGGCGGTACGTTGCAGTGGGACACTCCGACCCTGACGGTGGTGCTGACGCAGTGCGGGGTCACGGCCGCGAGCTTGTGGATCGTGGACGCCAACAACGAGGCCAACGGCTACGTCGACCTGATCAACGCCGGGTACGCAGCCTCGTATAGCTACCTGGCCCAGAACACCGCGGCATTCGACAATCTCACGAGTCCGTACGCCGAGCCCGTTGTGCTGACGGTCAACAGCAGCGGCAAGCTGGTGCTGGCCTTCCTGAGCGAACTCGGAGGCATCGTGTCTCCCACCCAGATGTGGACGGCCTGGTCGGCACCGGTTCAGGCCGCGCTGCGGAGGGCGGTTCAGGCCGAGCAGCGCAAGTCGGTGAACAAGCCAGGCTGACCGTCTCCGCGAGGACGTCCCCGGGCAAAAACGATCTTCGTGCAGCGCAAGTGTGTCCCCGCCGGGCTCGGTGCCCGGCGGGGAGTTAATCGGGTTCCCCGCCGGAGGTTAATGATGTTCTCCCGCTCGTTCCATGTCCTCCGGCGCCGGTGGCGGCTGTCGGTCACGGCGGTGTCGGTAGTGCTGGCCCTGGTGGCGGCAATCCTGGTCGGCGTGAAGGGGATCCCTGGTTTCAACGCCCCTTCGGTGCCGGCGGGCACGACCGTTCCTGTGCATGTGGTACGCGGTCATCACGTGCGAATTCCGGTGATGAGGCCCTCGCATCGCCGGGCGACATCGTTGCCCGCGGCGAGCAGGGCGACGGTGACGCTCTCGGCGCCGGCGGGTACCAGAAAGCCGGCCGCCGCCCCGTCGGCCGGCTCAGCGCGCGCCGGCAAGTCCCCGGTCTGGATCGGCCAGCCCGACGCTACCCGTGCGGCCGGAAAGGCGGCCGCCGGGAAAGCGCCCGCCGTTAAGTCGCCGGTGTCGCGCGTGTCGGTGAGCCTGGCCTCGCAGCGGGCTGCCCGGGCGCTGGGCGTGCGTGGCCTGGTGCTGACCGTGCAGCGGGCCGACGGGGCCGCGACGGCAGGCCGGGTCCACGTGAGCGTGCGGTATGCGAAGTTCGCGCAAGGGTACGGCGGCGACTACGGATCACGGCTCCGGCTCGTCGAGCTCCCGGCCTGCGCGCTGACCGCACCGGCCGTAAGTGCCTGCCGGACCCAGCATCCGGTGGGATCGCTGAACGACGCCAGGAAAGACTGGGCAGGCGCGGACGTAACCCTGCCCGCCACCACCACCACGGCATCCGCCCGGGCTCCCGGCCCCCTGGCGGACTCGGTGGTCCTGACCTCGGCGACGCGGACCAGCGGTGTGGTGCTGGCGCTCGTAGCGGCGCCCTCCGGGTCCGCCGGCAACTTCGCCGCCGAGCCTGTATCAGAGGCAAACACCGGCTGGGCCAGCGGCGCATCGTCGGGAGCGTATACCTCGTCGTTCCCGATCACGGTGCCGCCGGTGCCAGGGGGCCTGGCTCCCGCAGTGGCGCTGAACTATGACTCGCAGGCCACCAGCGGCCTGACCTCCTCGACCAACAACCAGGCCTCGTGGGTCGGCGACGGCTGGAACTACTCGCCCGGTTTCATCGAATCCGACTACAGCACCTGCTCCCAGGACGCGGGCGAGCCATCGACCGGTGACCTCTGCCCGAACGGCGCCACCGTGTCCATGTCCCTGAACGGAACGACGACGACGCTGGTAAATGGCAGCGGCAAATGGGTCCCCCAGGCCGACGGCGGCCAGACGGTCAAGCAGTCAGGCAATACCTGGGAAGTGATCCAGCCGGACGGTACCCAGTACTGGTTCGGCCTGAACCAGCTTCCCGGCTACGCGGCCGGTGACCAGACGACCAACAGCCTGTGGACCGTGCCGGTGTGGGAGGGCTGCGGGCAGGCCGCGTTCTGCAGCCTGCCGTGGCGGTACAACCTGGACTACGTCGTTGACCCGCACGGCAACGCGATGGCGTTCTTCTATAACACCCAGACCAACTCCTACGCCGAGCAGAACGGCACGACGGCCACCGGTACCTACACCCAGGGCGGGGTCCTGACCGCTATCGAGTACGGGTTCCGGGCCGGCCAGGTCTACGCCTCCACCCCCGCCGCCCGGATCAACTTCACCTCCGCCGCCGGCCGCCAGGACGCGCCCACCGACCTGACCTGCGCGCCCGCCGCCGCCTGCACGATCACCTCACCCACGTTCTGGAACAACGACGCCCTCACGACGATCACCACCCAGGCCCTCAAAGGCACGACCCTGGCCAACGCGGACTCCTACGCCCTGGCCACCACCTATCCCGCGACCGGTGACCCGACGACCTCTCCTTCGCTGTGGCTGGCCTCGGTCACCCGCACCGGCCAAGACGGCGGCACCGCGAGCACCTTGCCGCCGGTCAGCTTCGCCGGCACGGCGCTGCCGAACCGGGTGCAGACCGCCGCCGACACGGCCGCCGGTTACTCGCAACTGACCCGCTTCTACCTGACCAGCACCACCAACGTCACCGGCAGCGTCACCACCGTCGCCTATACCTCGCCTAACCCCGCACCGTGCGCCGCCGGCACCTTCCCGGCCCCGGCCTCGAACACCGCCGCGTGCTACCCGGACAACTGGACCCCGCCCGGTTCGACCGCGTCGGTGCAGGACTGGTTCAACCAGTACGCCGTGGCCAGCACCACCCAGGCCGACACCACCGGCGGCGACCCCAACGTCGTGACCAGCTACGCCTACGCCGGCCCGGCCTGGCACTACGACACCGGCACCGTCAGCCGCTCCGCCCCGGTTACCTACGACCAGTGGCGAGGCTTCGGCCAGGTGACCACCGAGACCGGCACCGCCCCCGACCCGATCACCGAAACAGCCACCACTTACCTGCAGGGCATGAGCCAGAACGGACCGCCCAGCAATACGGGCCCGACCGTGACCGTCACCACCGGCCGCGGCCAGGTAGTCACCGACTCGAACCAGTTCGCCGGCGTGCAGCTCGAGCAGATCGTCTATAACGGCGCGGGCACCGGACAGCAGGTCACTGACACCGTCAACCTGCCCTGGACCTCGACCGCCGTCGTCGTCAACACGAGCCTGAATCAGGCCGCGTACGTCACCGGCACCAGTTCCGTGCTGACCTACACGGCCCTGGCTGGCGGCGGCACCAGGCAGTCAACGGTCAACAACACGTTCAACTCCAGCGGGCTGATCACCGCCCAGTCCAACATCCCCGACACAAGCAGTACCGCCGAGTCGACCTGCACCGATACCACCTACGCCGCCAACGCCGGCACCGGCCTGATCAACCTGGCCGCCACCGTGACGACCGACGCGGGCGCGTGCAACGCCTCAGGCAACGGCACTGGCGCACTGGTATCGGAGACCGAGAACTTCTACGACGGCCAGGGACTCGGCATCGCCCCGACCGCCGGGAACCTCACCAAGACCGAGAAGGCCACCGCCACCGGCACGTTCGACACCACCACCAGCACCTACGACCAGTACGGTCGCGTCCTCACCGCCACTAACCCCGACGGAAATGTCACTACCACGGCCTTCACCCCGGCTACTGGCGCCGAGCCCACCTCGACCACCGTCACCGACCCGCATGGCCTGGTCACGACCACCGCCTACGACCCCGTCCGCGAACTCGCCGTCACCGTCACCAAGCCCGACGGCGAGGTGACGACCGACACCTACGACGCCCTCGGCCGCAAGGCGGCCGAATGGACGCCCGGCAACCCCGCCACCGGGCCGGCCACCACCACCTACGCCTACACCGTCAGCAACACCGCACCGCCGGTCATCACCGAGCAGGACCTGAAGCCTGGCGGGAACTACCTGACCACCGAGACGATCTTCGACTCCATCGGCAACGTCCGTGAAGTTCAGCAGGGCACCGATTCCGGCGGCGCGGAAATCACCGACACCACCTACAACTCCGACGGCTGGAACGGCCTGCAATCGGGTCCTTACTCCGGCGCGAACCCGCCGTCCGGCACGCTCGTCGAGGCAGCCGCCAGCAGCGTTCCCGACGAAACCGGGGATGTCTACGACGGCGCCGGCCGCGTCATCCGCCAGGTCTCCTACGATGACGGCACCGAGACCTGGGAAACCGACACTACCTACGGCGGCAGCTACACCACCGTCACCCCGCCGGCCGGCGGGGTGCCCCAGACGACCTGGATCGACGGCCGCGGGCTCACCACCGCCATCTGGCAGTACCACGCCGGCGTCCCCGTCTCGGCTAGCGACCCCGCCAGCGATTACGACGCCACCAGTTACACCTACACGGCTGGCAAGAAGATCGCCACGACCGCTGACGCCAGCGGCAACGTCTGGTCCTACACCTACGACCTGCTCGGCGACCAGCTCACTCAGACCTACCCAGACTCCGGCAAGACTACGAGCACCTATGACGCGGCTCAGCAGCTGATGACGGTCACCGACGCGCGCGGCAAGACCCTCTCCTACACCTACGACACCGACGGCCGCAAGACCGCCGAATACGACACCACCGGCGGCGCCGCCGAGAACAGCGGCGACGAGCTCGCCTCCTGGACCTGGGACACGGTCGCCAAGGGCCAGCTCACCTCGTCCACGTCCTTCCAGAACGGGTCGGCCTACACCGAGCAGGTCACCGGCTACGCCTCCAACGGGCACCCATCGGGGACCGAGACGATCATCCCGGCCGGCCAGGGCGCCCTGGCCGGCACCTACACCCAGGCCTACACCTACGCCCCGAACGGCCAGCCCACCTCCTACACCGACTCCGCCGCCGGCGGCCTGCCCGCCGAGACCGTCACCACCGGCTACGACAACACCGGCAACCCGGACTCGCTCACCGGCGCCAGCCCGTACGTCGACACCCTGTCCTACACCACCCTCGGCCAGCCGCAGCAGTACACGATGGGCACCAGCAGCGAACCCGTCTACATCACTGACTCCTACGACCCGCAGACCGGCAACCTGACCGAGCAGAACACCCAGACCGGCGCCGCCCAGACCCAGGTCGATGACCTGAACTACACCTACAACCACGTCGGCGCCATCACCTCAGAAGCCGACACCCCGTCCGGGGGACCGGCCAGCGTCCAGTGCTTCCAGTACGACTACCTCGGCCGCCTCGCCCAGGCCTGGGCCCAGGGCACCGCCGGCTGCGCCGCCACCCCGACCGCTTCCGCCGAAGGCGGCGCCGCCCCCTACTGGCAGTCCTACGCCTACAACGCCGCCAACGACCTGACCGGCATCACCAGCACCACCCCCGCCGGCGCCGTCACCACCACCGCCGACACCTACCCCGCCGCCGGCGCCGCCCAGCCGCACGCCATCACCGGCCAGTCCGTCACCACCACCTCAGGCACGGCCACCAGCAGCTACGGCTACAACGCCGACGGCCAGCTGACCAGCCTCACCAGCACCACCGCCGGGAACCAGGCCCTGACCTGGAACGACGCCAGCCAGCTCAGCCAGGACGCCGTCACCCCGGCCGGCAGCAGCACCGCCCAGACCACCAGCTACATCTACGACGCCACCGGGAACCTGCTCCTGCGCGCCGACACCGGCACCACCACCCTGCTCCTGCCCGACGAAGAACTCGCCCTCAACACCAGCACAGGCACCGTCACCGGCACCCGCTTCTACAGCCTCGGCACCATGCCCATCGCGAGCCGGACCGGCGCTTCCAGCCTGGCCTACCTGACAGGCGACCAGCAGGACACCGAGGGAGCCGCCATCGACGCCGCCACCCTGGCCGTCACCCGCCGCTACTTCGACCCCTACGGCAACACCATCGGCGCCACGCCAGCCACCTGGCCCGGCCAGAAAGGCTTCGTCAACGGCACCACCGACCCCAACGCCAGCACCGGCCTCACCGACCTCGGCGCCCGCGAATACCAGGCCACCACCGCGTCGTTCATCTCACCAGACTCAATTCTCGACGCCTCCAACCCCCTGGACCTCAACCCCTACGCCTACTCCTACGACAACCCCGCCACCGACTCCGATCCCACCGGCAAAAAGGCGTCGCCCCCCTCGGTCACCTTCACGGGCGGACTTTGCCTCAAGCTCAACGGCAAGGATTACTGCCTGCCGTCGCCTGGCTGCGCCCTTAGCCCCTCGCCCGCCCTGGCCAAATGGATCACGCAGGCCTCCTACGCCATCACCAACTTCCTGAAGAAGATCGGCTGGCAAGGCATCATCACGATGCTCGGCTTCTCGATCTGCCTGCTCCCCGACGTAGGCCCCATGGCCTGCATGGTGGTAAGCGACGCCGCGACGATTACTGACACCACCATCACCGCCGTGAACGATAAGGGCATGACCAAGGGGGACCTCGTCAATCTTGCCCTGGGTCTCGTCGCAAACGCCGGTGGCGTAGGTGTCGGGAGTTATGCGGATGAGATTTACGACGGCGTGGCCAAGAAACTAACTCCCATTATCGGGCCAGTGGACCACACTCCGCTGATGAAGAAGGCGTACGACTACATCGTGAATGTCGAGTACACCTCAGTGATGTGCGGCGGCGGTCAAAAGAATCCCAACAACCTCTTCGGCCTGTGCTAAAAGCCTGACCTAAGGAAACAGAACAGATCGCCGGCCCCGAGATCAGTCTCCCTCGGGGCCGGCGGCGCGGCGCAGATACGCGCATGACAGGGCCGAACACCGACCTCATGATCGTTACTGGCCCAGGCGTCCGTCGATCCGCTCCCGCAGCAAGTCGGCGTGACCCAGGTGCCGGGCATACTCCTCGATCGTCCCGACCAGCATCTCCCGCAACGACATCGCTCCTCCGCCGCTGCCATGCTCATTCAGCGGATCATCACCGGTCATATCGAGGCTGGGCGCGCCGGCCACGAATCGCTCGGCGAAGTCCACCTCGGCCCGCCAGGCCGCCCACGCCTCCGCGACGACGCCGGGGTCGGCGACCGCGCCGTCGAAGTCACCGTCCCGATCGGTCACCGAGCAATACAGCCGACGCACGTCCTGGCCCGCCATCATCATCCGGAAGGTTGACCGCTCCCCCTCAGCCAGATGCCGCACCAACCCCAGCAACGACATGGTGGACGGCTCGACCGAGCGTCGTGCCATCGCCTCCGCGTCCAGGCCTTCGCACTTCAGCTCCAGCGTCAGCCGGGCACAGCGCAGCGCCTCGACCAGCGTCGTCCGCTCGTCGCCCAGTCTCGGCCCGTGCTCACGCGGATCATCGTCAGAAGGCTTGCCATCCGCAGTGAACATGTCAGCACGCCGTGTCGTCGCCATAGCCGCATCATCGGTGACCCGCACGACTGCCGGCAACGCATTTACCGGCCTCGGTGAGCCTGGTCACGAACCCGCGCAAAGCTTTCTAAATAATTTGGGAGAAAGATTTGCGCGGCTTCAGGCCCCTTTCCAGAGGTTAATCGCGCCTCGGGCTGGCCCCTTACCCGGCTAGTCCAGGAGCTCGACGTATCCGTCCGTTCCGTGCACGCGGATGCGCTGGCCGTCGCGGATCAGCTGGGTAGCGTGTTCGACCCCGACGACGGCCGGCAGGCCATACTCCCGCGCGATCACGGCGCCATGGGTCATCAGGCCGCCGACCTCCGTGACCAGGCCGCTGATCGCGACGAACACAGGCGTCCAGCTCGGGTCAGTGTAGGCGGTGACCAAGATGTCGCCCGCTTCGAGATCGGCCTTCGCCATGTCCAGGATGACGCGGGCCCGCCCCTCGACGGTCCCGGCCGAAACCGGCAGGCCGGTCAGTGCACCAGCCGGGACATCGGCCCGCCGGTACGTCCCGGCGACAGCCTCGCCATCGGAGGTGAGCACCCGGGGCGGCGTGAGCGCCTGATACGACCTGAACGCGTCCTTTCGCTGGCCGATGAGCTCGTCGTCGGCCTTGTTCGCGCGCACGACGTCCTGGAGTTCGGCGAACCTGAGATAGAAGATGTCTTCGGATTCGCTCAGGACGCCGTCCCTGACGAGGCGCTCGGCGTCCTGCAGCAGGGCTAGCTTGTAGACGAAGTACCGGCTGATCATGTGGTACTTCGGGTACTCGCGGTACCCGCTGAACGTGCGGATCCGGTCGATCATCCGCTTGGCCTCGTCGGCCTTCTGGTCCCCGTCCGGCAAGTCCCGCAGCCGGGTCAGCAGTTCCTGCTCCTTCTCCCTGGCATCTCGCAGGCCCTGCTCGAAGCGCCGCTCGGCGGCGCCCGGCTCGAAGTTTCTGATATTGCCGAGAATCATCGGCACGAGCGTGGCGGGACGCTCGCTCCAGCGCGGCTTGGTGATGTCGATCTCGCCGACGCAGCGCATGCCGTACTTGTCGAGATAGCCCTCGACAGCGTCGCGGGCCGCGCGACCGCCGGCCAGCGCGGGCAGTTCGTCGAGGAAGTTCTCGTCCTCGACGCGGGCCAGGAATTCCACGACCTCCGGGTGCGGCCGGATCGCGTCGGCGACGTCCAGTAGCGCCAGCCCCATCTGGGAGGTGACGTTGTCGGGCAGGGACTGAGCCAGGGTGTCGACCACGTTCACCTCGCCCAGCCATTCCTGGACGTGATCGTTGAGCCACCAGGTGGACTCCATCCCCGCCATGATCGCCTGGAAGCTCTGGGGCTCGAACATGATCCGTCTCAGCTCCTGGAGGTCCGCCAGGATGAAGTCGAGCAGCTCAGAGCCGGACTTCGTGACGATGTCGAGCTTCAGCGCGGCGATGGAGGCCTTGCTGCGCTCGACCAGCCCGGTGACGATGGCCGGGTCGGTCTCGATCGGGGATGGCGTGCTGTCGAACGGCCCGCCGGGTGTGCCCTTGTCCGGGAGCTCAGGGATGAAGTCGCCGCGGTCGATGACGGTCCGCAGCGCGTCCCCGATCAGCGGATCGGACCGCCCCACGACCTTGAGCAGGCCCGCCCGGCTCGAAGGCGCACCCAGCATCGGGGTGACGTCGACGAACAGCCGGCCGCCGGCCTCGGCCATCGGCCGCGGGGTGGTCAGTTGCCAGAAGGCGAGCCCCAGCGGCTTCATCGGGTCGGTCATCATCTGCTGGTGACCGACCGAGATGTAGACGTGGTTTCCCTGATCGCTGGTCTCCGGAATGGGGAACAGCGTGGTGATGGGCCGGCTCTGGACGATCTGGAACTCGTCGCCGGCCAGGCACCACTCGATGTCCTGGGGGTAGCCGAAGTGCGTCTCGATCCGCCGGCTCAGCTGAGCGAGCCGCAGGATCTGCTCATCGGTCAGCGCCGGCTGTTCAGCGGCCACTGTCCTGGTGACAACTTGCCCATCGCGCACCTTGTAGACGTCTGCGTTGACCAGACCGGAGACCAGGGCCTCGCCGAGCCCGAACACTGCCTCAATGGAGACCATCTTCCGGCTGGAGGTCACGGGGTCGGCCGTGAACGCGACACCGGCCGCCTGCGGCAGAACCATCTGCTGCACGACTACGGCCATGCGCACTTTCCTGTGGTCGAACCCGTTCCGCTGCCGGTAGGTCACGGCCCGCTCGGTGAACAAGGACGCCCAGCATCGACTGACCTGGGTCAGGATCGCGGCGACGCCGGCCACGTTCAGGTACGAATCCTGCTGGCCCGCGAAGGACGCCGTGGGCAAGTCCTCCGCCGTCGCACTGGACCGGACCGCATAGGCAGCGTCCCCGCCAAGCCGGTCGACCGAGCGGGTGATCTCTCCCGCCAGCTCACCGGGAATGGCAACCTCTTCAATAGCGCGGCGGATCTCCGCGCTGAGTGCCTGGATCGCCGGCCGGTCCTCGGGATCCAGGCCGGACAGCCGTTCCAGCTGATCATCGATCCCGGGGGCCATCGCCATGATCACCAGAAAGGCGTCCGTCGTCACGCAGAATCCGGCCGGCACGACAATGCCTTCAACCTGCGAAAGCTCCCCCAGATTCGCGCCCTTGCCGCCAACGAGCGCGACCTGCGTCTTGTCGATCTCTTCGAATCCCAGCACGTAGCGCTCAATCATCTTCTGATCACCAATTCCATAACTCCGAGTCGGCTCCGCGGCTATTCGATGTTCTGTTCGCCAGACACCTAGCGTGAATCTTGCTAATCTCCCCCGAATGGGACGGCTGCCGATACTCCCGGTAAGTGCCGCTGTAGCTGCTGTGGCTCTTGCCGCAACGCCAGGACTCGCGGCGGCGAAGCCGCCAGAAAGACGCGACCACGGGGCAGCCGTTTCCTTCCCGTTGCTTGCGCTCCCGACAAAGGGTAGTGCCGCGTCGCCGGCCGCCCACTATTCGCACTCCAGTCACGAGTCTCATAGCTCACATTCTTCTCATTACTCAGGCGCGCACAATTCGCATGCCTCCCATTCCTCGCATAGTTCACACACTTCCCATTTCTCGGGAAGTCCGGTATCCCCGGCACCGACGCCAACGCCGACGCCGAGCCAGACCACGGCATCTCCGCAGCCGAGTTCACCCGCGCACTCGCACGGGCACGGGCACTTGAAGGCTCGATTGCGGCATCACCAGTCGGCGTCGCCTTCGGACATCCCGAGCAGCCCGATCACCTCGATCAGCCCGCGATTGACCGGCAATCACCACAGCGGCGGTGATCCGGCTGCGGCCGATACGGCGGTGGCCGTCGTAGTGCTGGCAGCCGGCCTGACGGTCTACATCATCTACCGCCGGAGGAAGCAGCCAAGGTGAGCAACGAGCTTAGCGATGCACCAGCGCCCGCCGTGACCTTCGACGAGGCCACGGTCCAGCTAGAGGCGTTGCAGCGGGCGGTCTACGCCACGGCGGATGTCATGACTGTCGATATCGCTCGCACCGGCGGCCGGTTCGTCTGCACCTTGTACGCCAGGAACCGGACCGAGGATGAATCCGAGCTAGCGCATCGCCTTCGCGCTGAGGTCATCGACCAGACGCTGCGGCTTCAGATAGCGAACCAGACTGAGCCGCTGCGTAATCTCATTTTCGCGCTCGCCTTCTCGCGGACCGGCCTCGGCGATGCCGGGGAAACAGCTTCATGACGACGCGGATTCCGCGTGCGGCCGTCGCGGTTGATCGCGGCCGCTGGGAGTTGCTGCCGCTCCGGTTCCACCGGTTCGGCGGCGACGCCATCCTGCTGACGAATCTGGTCGGCGAGCACGCCTTCGTGACGGAACAGCAGTTCTCGGCGGTTCTTGACGGCACCTGTGACGACCAGGCGGTCCTCGCTGAACTGCGGGCCAAGCATTTGATTCGGCTGCCAGGCGAACAGCTTCCGGCCGAACTGCTCGCGATCAAATTGCGGACCCGGCTTCGGCGACTGCCCGACTCTACCGGGCTCCACATGTTCGTAGTCACCTTGCGATGCGAGCACACCTGCCGCTATTGCCAGGTGTCGCGACAATCTTCGGCCCGCAGCGAATACGACATGACCGAGGAGGCCGCGGCCAAGGCGCTGCGCCTGGCGTTCCTGTCCCCGTCACCGCATCTGAAAATCGAGTTCCAGGGCGGTGAGCCCTTGCTGAATTTCCCGCTGGTGCAATGGGTGACCCGGCAGGCCAAGCAACTGAACGAGGACTACGGCAAGCAACTCGCGTTCGTGATCACCACGAACCTGGCCCTTCTCGACGAGCAGGTCCTGGATTTCTGCTCATCAGAAGACATCTACCTGTCGACGTCTCTCGACGGACCGCAGGACCTGCATAACGGCAACCGGCGACGGCCAGGCCAGGACAGCTGGCAGCGTACGGTCGACGGCATCCGTGCGATACAAGACCAACTCGGACCGGACCGGGTCAGTGCCTTGATGACAACGACGCAGGCGAGCCTGGATCGGGCCGAGGAGATCATCGACCTGTACGCGAGCCTGGGACTCCAGTCTGTGTTCCTGCGGCCGATCTCGCCGTACGGCTTCGCGCTCCGCCAGCGCGGCGGCGCCGGCTACGACGTGCGGCGATGGCTGGAGTTCTACGAACGCGGACTCGACCACGTCATCAGCCTGAACAAGCGGGGGGTCCCGATGGTCGAGACCTACGCCGCGCTCATCGCCAAGAAGATGTTCAGCAACGACGACCCCGGTTACGTTGACCTCACCTCGCCGGCCGGAATCGGGCTAGGCGCACTGGTCTACAACTACGACGGCGACGTCTACGCCAGCGACGAAGGCCGGATGCTCGCGGAGATGAACGACCACACGTTCCGGCTCGGCAACGTCGAGACGAGCAGCTACGCGGACATCATGCTCTCTGAGAAACTCTTGCTGCCCCTGGAGCAGTCCCTGACGCTGAGTGCGCCCATGTGCAGCACCTGCGCGTTCGAACCGTACTGCGGAGCGGATCCGGTCTTCCATCACGCGACGATGAACGACTTCGTCGGTCACAAGGCCCTGTCCGCGTTCTGCCAGCGCAATATGGGAGTCTTCACCGCCATATTTCGAAGAGCGCTGGACGACCCCTACGCACGCGACCTCTTCTGGCGATGGGCCTATCGATGATCAAGCTGTCGGGAAGGACAACACCGCAGAACCTGGCTGAGCCCGTAGCTCCGGACGTCTGGCGGATCGGCCAGGCTGATGAGGACGCTGACGGCCTGCCCGTGGCGCGCCTTTCTGAGCCCGGCAGGCTGGACGCCGGCCGAACGGTCATTCACCTTCCGGCTGACCTTGACCACCTGGCGCCAGGCGACGTCATCGCGATCTCTCCGGACGGCCGGAGACTGAATGTCCTGTGGAAGAGCACGGCTACCCACAACAGCCTGCTGCTGACCGAGCAGTGCGACAATTACTGCCTGATGTGCTCGCAACCGCCCAAGGACCGCGACGACGCCTGGCTGTTCGAACGCGCCAAGCGCATCATCAGCCTCCTGCCGCCGTCGGCCCATAGCCTGGGCCTGACCGGCGGAGAGCCGACCCTGCACGCCGACGCCCTGATCGGCCTTCTGGAACACTGCCAGCGGTTCCGCCCGGACCTGTCCCTGCATCTGCTGTCGAATGGCCGGCGCTTTGCCGACGCGCGGTTCGCCCGTCGCTACGCGCAAGTCGGCCTCGGCGACATCATGGCCGGCATCCCTGTGTACGCTCCCGAGGCGGCCCGGCATGACTACATCGTCCAGGCCCAGGGCGCCTTCGACGAAACCATCCACGGCATCCTGAATCTTGCCTCGCTAGGCCAGTGCATCGAGATCCGCATCGTCGTCCAGCGCCACACCGTGCCGATCCTCCGTGATCTCGCCGTGTTCATCGCCCGCAACCTGCCGTTCGTCGATCAGGTCGCTCTCATGGGCCTGGAGATGACCGGACTGGCCCGTCCGAACTCGTCCGAAGTCTGGATCGACCCGGTCGACTACCAGTCCCAGCTCACCGAAGCCACCCAGTGCCTCGCCGCCGCGGGCATTAGCACCAAGATCTACAACCACCAGCTGTGCGTGCTGGACAGACGCCTCTGGCCGTTCGCCGTCCAGTCCATTAGCGACTGGAAGAACGACTACCTGCCGATGTGCGGCGGCTGCTCGGTACGCGAGGAATGCGGAGGCGTCTTCACCACCAGCGGCTCGCGCCTCAGCGCACACCTGCATCCCGTGTGACGCGCCGCCACCACTGGCTGCGCGAGCGAAGGAACACCACGAGAAAGAACACCCACGACCCGACCAGGATCAAGATCGCGGCGCTCGCATCGGCGACCCTCAGGTAGTCAGAGCGGGCCAGGCCGGCCGCAAGCTCGGACCAGCTGCGGGCGACCAGCGTCACCCCCGCCGGGGCGATGAAGGCGGCCAGCGCCGCCACGGACACAGCCGCGCCGGCGATCATGAGCCAGGCGTAGTAGCGGACCAGCCGGTACTCGCGGCCGTCAGTAGTCTCAAGCTCGATCCCCGGCACCGCCTTAGCCCGATCGCGCCGCAGCCATCGCAGGATCGCGGTGCCGCGCGTCAGCAGGTAGCCGCAAGCGTCGTCATGCAAGTTCCTGGTCCGCAGCAGATCGGCGAGCACGAAGTAGACGTCGGTCCGCATGAACACCTGGAACTGCATCGCGACGCCGATCACAAGCAGCACGATGGTGCAGCGGACGACATGCTCGGCCAGGCTTGACAGGTTTCCGGTCGCCTCCGCCAGGATCAGCGCCGACGTCAGCGCCAGGTCGAGCGCGATGCCAGCCAGGTAGCAGCGCATCCGCAGCCGGATGCTCACCGCCCAGACACCCGGCATGGCTGTCTGAGCGACCAGGTCAAACAGCCGGGTGCCCCAGCTGATCCGGGCCGGAACGCCGGCCGACCGGGCGGCGATGAGATGAGCCAGCTCATGCAGGCCCATCAGGATCAGCGTGATCACGGTGTCCGCGACCACGACGGTGGTCGGGCTGCGGCTGATGAACAGGTCGCTGTATCCCGGCAGCAAGCGCGGCCGGAGGGCCAGCGCCACGATCGCAGCCACCGTCACGGCCGCGCATCCAGCCAGGGCCGGCGCGCTGAACAGCCAGCGCACATGTCCAGGGCGGATCCAGGGCAGGCTGGGCTCAAGCTGATCCTGACTATCGATCGCGCTTTCTTCGACCTCGATACCGTCGATCGCCCGCACGAATCCGAGTTCGGCGAGCTGCTCAACGAACTCGACGACCTCGACGGTCTCGTCCGGATCGCCGGCGAGCTCGTCCTGGACGGCACCGAGCGGGCGGTCCTGCGACAGCAGGCCGATCGCGGTGACGCCAAGTTGCGGCAGCTCCACGAACTGGCCGGTGACGGTCCGGCCGACGATCCAGTCGCCAGCCTCGGCCCGGATCACCAGGTCGTGCAAGGTGATCCGAGAGCCGAGGCTCAGCCTCAGTGGTTCCCGCATGCCGGGCAGCCGGCCCAGTAGCTCAGTTCCACGCTGTAGACCTGGTCGTAGACGAACATGTTCCGGAACCAGATCCTCCCGGCCGTCTGCACCCGCAGCCCGGTCAGGTAGTAGATCGCCTCAAGCGCCGACAGATGACCGGCTATCCCCGAGGTGGGTGCTATGACACCCATGACGGAGCTGCTCCCAGGCAGCACCTTCATTCCGCTCCCGCTGTCCAAGGCCCACGGTGACGGGTGAGCGTGCGCGAAGCACCGGTAGCAGGGAGTCTTGCCCGGAATGATCACGCCGGTGCACACCAGCGGGCCGTTGTAGCCGCAGACCCCCCACGGCGTGCCCAGTTCCTGGGCCACGTCATTGACCAGGAAGTCGACCTGCTCCCTCGGGTGATCGGTGCACAGCACCGCGAAGTCCATGCCGTCCAGGCAGCGCTTGGCGTCGGCCGCACTGGACAGCTCAAGCTCGACGCCTTCGACGGTGGCGTGCCGGTTCATCGCCCGCAGCCTGGCCACCGCGCTGTCCACCTTGGAAGCGCCGATGTCGCTTTCCGCATAGAGGAGCTGCCTGGTCAGGTTCGACGGCTCGACGGTGTCGAAGTCGACGCACCGCAGCGTTCCGACGCCCGCCGCGACCAGGCTCATCGCAACCGTGGAGCCGACGCCACCGAGGCCTATGACCGCTACCTTGGACTGCTTCAGCCGGTGCTGCAGTTCGTAACTCAGCTCGCGCGGGGTGGTGTCGACGCAGGTGAAGTATTCATTGTTCCTTCTGTACCGCTCCTGCTCGTCCGGGCCGATGTCGGCCGGGAAGCCGGCGGCGGCGTCCTCCAGGTAACCAGTCGCCATGAGGTCCTCGATCGCGTCCCGCACGCTCTCCTCGTCGAGCGATGGCCGCTCGGCCAGCACGGCGGCCGCGACCTGCGCCGGCGAGCGGGTGCCGTCCATCAGCTCCAGGAGGCGCCAGACGGTCCCCTCGTCATCGTCGGCTATCTCGCTGGCAACATCGAAGACCCAGCCGAGCTGGATCTTGCCGTCTGGGAGCTGAACCGGACAGACCGAGCTCTTCACTCGCAAGCGCTTCATGGTTGTTCCTCTGGCTAGTGGAGCGGGGTGCAGGCCCCGGGGGGCAGACTTGCCAGCCCCGCCCCAACGTCGATCAGCTGGTACCTGGGTCAGCCGTCATTTACCTGAGTCGGCCTCGTGGTCTCGACCTTGTCCAGCTTGCGGATCTTGATCTTGACGATCTTCTTCTTGTTCTTCTTCGCCATTGCCTTGCACCCCTTCCTGCCATTGTTGGTGGTCCGCTACGCGGCGGGCGATTGCACCGACTAGTCTGACCCGCGTCGCTCTGCTGCTGCTCTGCCCGTGCTGTCCTGACCGGTCCGGAATGACTAGCGAAAAGGCTGACCGTGATGGCGACGGCGATGGGTTACAGCGATTGAGATAACCGACAAAAGCCCTTGGTGAACCCTTTCTCGCTCCGATCACCTGAATCCGGCATCCTGCTGCTCGGTCCGGTCGCCGTGGCGGCCGACGGCCAGGTCACCGGTGTCCCCCAGCTATCGCTACGGGTGCTGCTCGCCACGCTGGCGGCCACGAACAGCGTGGTGCCGGTCGCGACGCTGATCGACTCCCTCTGGCAGGAAGAGCACTCGCAGCGCCGGGTCAGGAATCTGCACACGCGCGTGTACGAGCTCCGCCGCTGGCTCGCGGGCACCATGACGGAATCGCGGGCGCCCCGGATCGTGACTCAGGCGCCCGGATACCAGCTGATGGTCGGCGCTGGCGACCTGGATGTGACTGTTTTCGGCCAGCTCGCCGGTCAGGCCAGGGAGGCGCTCCGGGCCGGCGACTATGGTGGCTCGGCGGCCAGGTACCGGCGGGCGCTTGCGCTCTGGCGGGGTCCGGCGCTGGCGGATGTGGCCGAGGCGGCACCCCGGCTCCGAGACCTGGCCGAGCAGCTCGAAGAACAGCGGCTCACCGTACTGACCGAACGGATCGCCGCCGACCTGGCCGGCGGCATGGACGCCGAGCTGCTCGGCGAGCTCACCGGCCTGGTGCAGCGCTATCCGTTCCTGGAGCGGCTGCGCTACCAGCTCATGCTCAGCCTGTACCGGTGCGGCCGGCAGGCCGACGCGCTCGCGGCGTTTCAGGACGCGCGGCGGGCTCTGCGCGAGGAGCTTGGCATTGACCCCGGTCCTGAGCTGACCGAGCTGCACCAGCGGATCCTCATGGCCGATGCCGGGCTCACCGACCGTCAGGCCGTCAGGTCGCCCGGCCCGGCCGTGCGGCCGGTCCCGCGTCAGCTTCCCCCGACGATGACGAGGTTCGTCGGGCGAACCTTCGAGCTTCACGCGCTCGACCGGATGCTGGAGCAAGCCGAAGCGAGCCGGACTGCGCTGATCGTGGCCATCACCGGCGGCGCGGGGGTCGGGAAGAGCGCACTGGCGCTGCGCTGGGCGCACGAGCTGAGCGGCCGCTTCCCGGACGGCCAGCTCTACGTGAACCTGCGCGGGTTCGGCCCGTCGGCGGCGCCGCCGATCCGGCCAATGCGAGCGGTCAGGGGCTTTCTCGACGCGCTCGACGTTCCGCCCGGGCGGGTCCCGGCCAGCCTGGAAGCCCAGGTCGCGCTGTACCGCAGCCTGGTCGCCGACAAGCGCATCCTGGTGCTGCTTGACAATGCCAGCCAGGCCGACCAGATACGGCCGCTGCTGCCCGGCGGCTCCGGCGGCGTCGCCGTGGTAACCAGCAGGAACGACCTGCTCGGCCTAGCCGCCACCGATGACGCGTGGCCGTTGCCGCTGGACGTCTTCAGCGCCGCCGAGGCCGGCGAGCTGCTTCGGCTCCGGAGGCCGGCCGAATTCGCCGACGGCGCCTGCGCCGCGACGGAACTGATCGAGCTGTGCGCGCGGCTTCCGCTCGCTCTGGCGATCACCCTGGCCAGGGCCGACGCCCACCCTGGTCAATCGCTGACCAGCCTGGCCGGCGAACTCCGCGCCGATAGCGGCCGGCTCGACGTCCTGAACGCCGGCGAGGAAAGCGCCAGCGTCCGGGCCGCCTTCAGCTGGTCCTACCGGAAGCTGTCTGAGCCGGCCGCGCTGTTGTTCCGGCTGCTCGCGAAGCACCACGGGCCAGACATCGGCGTGCCGGAGGCCGCGAGCCTGGCTGATTTCCCGGCCGAGCGGGCGCGGGCCGCGCTGTCGGAGCTGACCGCCACCGGACTGCTCACCGAGAGCGCGTACAGACGCTATAGCTGCCACGACCTTTTACGCCTCTACGCGGCTGAGCTTCGCACCCAGGAACCCCTGACCCGATAGTCGGAGTGACACAACCGACGGGCTTGGCGCTGAACCGGTTTGAGATGAACACACGCCACTCCAGTCGGATCACCCAGCAGTCCGCCGAGCAACTGCTCGACGGCCTGACCGGCTCGACCGACCTCGCCAAAGACCCGCTGGCTCGTGTCCTCGCCGCCGCGACGGCGCCCGGGCGCGAGGCCGAGCTAGGCGGTGAAGCAGCGGCTGTGGCCGCGTTCGAAGCACATCATCTCAGTCCCGTTTCTATCCACAGGAGAGGGCAGATGATCAAATCCCCGCTTGCGAAACTCCTTACCGTCAAGGCGCTCGCCGCCGCGCTTGCGGTGTGCGTCACCGGTGGCGTAGCGGTCGCCGCCGGCACCGGCGCCCTGAGCAGTCATCACACGTCGGCGAACACCAGCATTACGACCCCGAAGACGAACACCAGGACAACGGCTCCCACGACCAGAACGGGCACCGGCAAGCCAGCCGTCAAGACCCGGGGCGCCGCCAAGGCTGATCTGGGCCCGGCCCAGCTCTGCCGGGAGCTCGCCGCCAAGGTCGCCGCCGCCGAGTCCGGCGCCAGCGGCGCGGCCGGCCAGGTTCTCAGCCAGACCGGTCTCGAGCAGGCTCTGGCCAACCCGATCGTGCTCCAGGTGGTCAACAGCGCGACGTTCACGTCCCTGGTCTCGACCGTGCAGGGCGCGACCGCCGTGCCCGACTACTGCGCGCTGCTGCTCGACCTGCCGAAGCTTCCCGCGGCCAGCGAGCTGACGCGGATTCCCAGCTCGGTCCTGGCCCAGCTCCTGCCGGCTCTCCCCGTCTCGGTCCTGGCGCAGATCCTGACCAGCCTGCCGTCGACCGTGCTCTCCCAGGTCCTCACGGTGCTGCCAGTCGCCACCGTAACGCAGCTCCTGACCAGCCTGCCCGCCACGGCGCTCTCCGGAGTTCTCACCGCGCTGCCGACCGCCACGCTCGCTCAGATCCTGACCGACCTGCCCGGCAACGCGCTGGAAACCGTGCTGACGATCCTGCCCGCGACGGGTCTGTCCCAGGTGCTGACGACGCTGCCCGCCGCCGCCCTGGCGCAGATCTTCGGCGCCCTGCCGACCTCGGCCGTGTCTCAGGTGCTGACCACGCTGCCGACGG
Organism: Streptosporangiaceae bacterium; assembly: GCA_036501205.1. Lineage (GTDB taxonomy): Bacteria > Actinomycetota > Actinomycetes > Streptosporangiales > Streptosporangiaceae > Chersky-822. The sequence continues at coordinate 68,180 of DASYAT010000219.1, forward strand.
CCGCCCTGTTCCAGGTGCTGACCACGCTGCCCACGGCGGCCCTGGACAGCATTCTCACCACCTTGCCGGCGGCCAGCCTCAGCCAGATTCTGGTCAGCCTGCCGGTCGGTGACCTCGCGCAGCTTCTGGCCGGGCTGCCGACGACGGTGCTGGCCACGGTCCTCACCACGCTCCCGGTGCACGCACTGACCCAGGTGCTGACCACCGTGCCGGCTGGCGCCTTGTCGAGGGTCCTGACCATGCTGCCGACGGCGGATCTGACCCAGATCCTGACCGCCCTGCCCTCGACGGCGCTCGGCACGGTCCTCACCACCCTGCCCGCGACCGGGCTGACGCAGGTGCTCACCGGGCTGCCGACCTCAGTGGTGACCAAGCTGCTACAGGAACTGCCGACTTCGGTGGCCACGTCCCTGCTCAACGAGCTGCCGTCATCTGTGCTCCACGCGCTGCAGCTGCCGACCTCGCTCCTGTCCACCTTGCTGGGCTAGAGCTCCTCAGGCGGACAAGGACAACAACTGTTCAAGGGCGGGACAGCGGCCACCCGGTCGCTGTCCCGCCCCTACCCGCGAACTGAGGAGCCTGAATGCCGGTGAAAGCGTCCTGGGTGCCGAAGCCCAGCGCGACGAACCACCGCCTGATTACCCCCTGCGACCAGAGCATCAGCTACCTGATGAGGCCAGAACCCGTCCAGGTGAGCCGGGTACGCCAGCAGGCCCGCCGGGCCCTTCCCGCCTGGGGCCTGGCCGAGCACGCCGAACTCGCCGAGCTCATCATCACCGAGCTGGTGACCAACGCCATCGTCCACGGCAGCGGCCTGATTGAGATCCGACTCGCGTATGAAAGCGGGTCGCTGACCGTCTATGTCTATGACCAGGGTGACGGGCGGCCCGTCCGGCGGCACCCGAATGGCGACTGGGAATACGGCCGCGGCCTGGAGCTGATCGATGGCCTGGTCGCGCTGTACGGCGGCATCCGCGGCGTCTTCGGCGACGACGACCGCCGCGGCAAGACCGTGTTCGTCACGTTGCCCCTTACCCGCGACCCCGAAGGGATCCGATGAACCCGGGGAGCCGTCAGCGGCCATGAGCCCGCAGCATCGACAGTTGTCTATCGAGGTGGCCACCACGGACCCGGTCATGGATCCGGCCACCACGGACCCGGACCTGGCCGACGAGGACCTGGCCGACGAGCCAGAGCTGGCCGGGTTTTCTGAGCTGGTGCTGCGGGCCCAGCGCGGTGATTCCGACGCCTTCCGTGCCCTGTACCGCGACACCCAGCCCCGCATTCTGCGTTACCTGCGCGCGCTGGTCGCCGACGAAGCCGAGGACATCGCCTCGGAAACCTGGCTCCAGGTCGCCCGCGACCTCAAGACGTTCCACGGTGACGACGACCACTTCCGCGGCTGGGTCAGCACCATCGCCCGTCACCGCGCCCTGGACCACAAGCGCACCGCCAGCCGCCGCCTGCACACCATCGCCGTCCCCATCGAAGATCTGGTCGGCCTGGCCGCCAGCGACGACACCGCCACCTGCGCCATCGACGCCGTCGCCACGACCAGCGCCCTCCGCCTCATCGCCACGCTCCCCCACGACCAGGCCGAAGCCGTCCTGCTGCGCGCTGTCGTCGGCCTCCAGGCCACCACCGCCGCCGAAGTCCTCGGCAAACGCCCAGGAGCCGTCCGCACCGCGGCCTACCGCGGACTACGCACCCTCGCCCGCTACTTCGAAGAGGAATGACCAGCATGAGAACAGGCCCGGTGCCCCAAATCCGCAAGAGCCGCGCCGGCGCGGCCAGGTTCACCAGTGTGCGGTCCGTTTCGGCTCCCGACTCAGCCCACGTGAAAGCCGAAGCGCGGGTGCCAACCGGCGCAGCCCTTCCGCTGGCCCCGGGCGGAACCGAGGTGGTCTGGGTCTATGCGGTCACCACGTGCGTCGACGCAACCAAGCTGTCCGGCCTCACCGGCGTCGCCGGGGAACCGGTCCGGCTGGTAACCGAAGGCAGCCTGTCAGCAGTGGTGGGCTCGGTCAGCGACAACCCGTTCGGCGAAAAGACGCTCCCGAACCTCCTCGCCGACCTGACGGCGCTGGAGAAAGCCGGCCGCACGCATCACCGGGTGATCTCGCACGTGGCCGCGAATGGTCCCGTACTGCCACTGCGACTGGCGACCATCTACTCCGACGATGAGACGATCGCGACCCTGCTAATCAAGCGATACATAGAGCTCTCCGTCAAGCTCGACTCGTTCCGCAACACCCAGGAATGGGACGTCAAGGTATTCCTCAAGCCCTGGAAGGGCGCTGACGACGACGTCTGGCTCGACGCGGCGACCGCCGACCTGCCAGGCGCCGACGACGATATCTCGCCCTGGACGGCACTTGAGGCCTGCGCCGACGAAATCGGCCGCAAGCTCAGCCGCATCGCCGTCGACACCCGCCGCCGCCCCTCACCAATGCCGAGCCTGGCCGACGATTCCGGCTGGATCGTGCTCAACAGCGCCTACCTGGTCGACACCGAGCACGCCACCCGGTTCTCCGAGATCGCCTCGTCAGTCGCCGCCGGCCACACCGCCCTGCGCACCGTCGTCACCGGCCCGTGGCCGCCGTATTCATTCGCGGACCGGTAAAAGACCGATTTCTAAGAAGAAAGATTTGCGCGGGTCCTGGCGTAGCCACCAGAGGCTTGATCGCGAAGACTTGGCCGCGACGAGAGTCGTGCCCGATCCAAGATGGCGAAGACGTGGCAGCGCGGCCACCGGAACCCTTTCGCGATCATGAGATTCAGTAGCCTTCCGCCGCGCCGGTGATCCTGCGGGGACCTGCACCAGGGAGGCAGCGGTGCAGCAACTTCCCGGGACGGAACTGCACCAGAGCGGCTCCGGTGCACCTGGCCGGCCGAGGCTGGCGCTGTGCCGATCGGCGGACGTGCCGTCCACCGACAGCGCTTACTCCATGCGCGCGGTTCCCAGCTCAAGCTGGCCGGCCTCGAGCTCGGACAGCCGCTGCCGCTCGTTGCGCAACCTGTTCGCCAGCGCCCCGACCTCCCAGGCCGGCCTGGAGACCAGCCGGGCCGCCGCGATCCTGATCGCCAGCGGCAGGCCCCCGCAGGCAGTCAGCACCGCATCGGTTGCCTCGGGCTCCGCCTGGACCCGGTCGGCTCCGCAGATGCTCGCGAACAGCGTGAGCGCCTCGGCACGGTCGAACGCCCCGAGCGCGAGGGCGCGGCTGCCCTCCAGTTCGGCGAGCCAGCCGCGACTGGTGATCAGCACCGCGCTGCTGGCGTTGCCCGGCAGCAACGGCCGTACCTGCGCGGCGTCACCGGCGTCATCGAGCACGACCAGCATCGCCAATCCGGCCATCCAGGCGCGGAACTCGGCCGCCCGCTCGGTCGCGTCGGCGGGGATCGCCGCATCGGCCATTCCGAGCTGGCGCAGCAGCCTGGCCAGCACCTCGTCAGTCGAGACCGGCTGCTCGGATGAGCCTTGCAGCTCCACGAACAGCTGGCCGCCACCAAATGCCGCGCCGACCCGATGAGCGACGTGAATGGCCAGGGCCGATTTGCCGACTCCCCCGGCACCGGTGATCACGGCGATCCTGGCCGGCTGACCGGACCCGGCGAGCAGCGCGGTGAGCGAGTTCACCTGTTCAGTCCGCCCGGTGAACTCGGCGATGTCAGCCGGCAGCTGCGCCGGCCTGCACGGCCCGCCCGGCCCGCGAGCCAGCCTGGCCCCTCCGCGGGCCAGCAGCATCAGCAGGTCACGCTCGCCGGGCGCCAGCGCAAGCGCGTCGGCGAGCACCTGGACGTTGCGCCGGTACGGCCTGGCCGTCCGGCCGGCTTCCATGCTGCTGATCGCACGCGCGCTGATCGCAGTCCGCTCGGCCAGTTCCTCCTGGGTCAGTCCGGCCGCCAGCCGATACTGGCGCAGCAACGCGCCAAAACCCTCGCCATCGCTAGCTCGCACTCGCACCGCTTCCTAAAGTGCCTATTATCGGACAAAAATTTTAGGCATAACGCATTGCGGTGGTCTGCATCGCCAATCCAGTGCCCGGTCACGGCGTCCGCGGCGAGCTGGCAGGCTGGACGTCATGGATCCCGCGCCGGCATTCGCCGCTGACCCCGCGACAGCCGCCTACTACGACCGGCGGGCGGCCGAGTACGACGAGTGGTACGCCGGGCAGGGCGTCTTCGCCCGCCGGGACCGGCCCGGCTGGCACGACGAGGTCGACCAGGTGGTCCGGCTGGTCGCGAACCTGCCCCCGGCCAGGACGCTTGATGTCGCCTGCGGCACCGGCTTCCTGAGCAGGCACCTGCGGGGTTCGGTTGTCGGCGTCGATCAGAGCCCGGCCATGGTCGCCATCGCGCGGTCCCGCCTGTCCGGCGGGCTGGCGATCGTGAGCGACGCCCTGCGCCTGGCCATCGCCGACCGGAGCTTCGACCGGGTGTTCACCGGTCACTTCTACGGTCACCTGCCCGCTGCCGAACGCCAGGCCTTTCTGGCGCAAGCCCGGCGGGTGGCGGGTGAGCTGATCGTGATCGACTCGGCCCGCCGGCCGGGGATCGATCCCGAGCAGTGGCAGGAGCGAGTACTGAACGACGGGTCCCGGCACCAGGTATTTAAGCGGTACTTCGACGCGGCCCAACTGGCCGCCGAACTGAAAGGCGAACCGCTGTTTGACGGCGCCTGGTTCGTCGCCGCGCGGACCGGGCTGCGGCGCGAGGCCACCGACCGGTATTGAGTCGGTATAACTCTGCTGAAAACTGATTATCAGCGCTTCCGCCTGCTTGACCTGACCACCGGAGCCGGGGGGCAGGGCCGGTCAGCGCCACCGCGTTCTGGCAAGGAGCTTCTCGGTGACACCGTCACCGAGTACCACTGCCGCTGCTCTCGGCCAGATTCACGGTGGCGCTGACCGTGCCCAGGTGCTGACGAGCCCGGCGGGTCCTGATCTGGACCCGCCGGGCTTTCCAGCCTGAACGTGGTCTGCGATCAGACGCAACGCTGCAGGATGTCATCCCAGTTAGTGCCGAGCGGGCAGTACGGGCCGGCCTCGGTGGCCGTGCGGTACGAGGTGCCGCTGCTCGCGCCGGCCATGGCCTGGTGCGCTGCGAGTCCCGTAGTGAGAACGGCGCCCGCCAGGATCAGCGGAGTGATGAGAGAACGCGTGATGGCGCGCATGACTGTTCCTTTCGAAATGCAGGTGAGAGGTGGTGGGTTGCGGTGCCGCGCCTCCTGCCGCCCGGCCGAGCGGAAGGGCGGGAGGCCGGCCAGCCTCCCCTTGGCACCGCGTGCGCGCGTGTTTCCCCGTGTCGCCGCCGCCTTCTTGGCGCCGGCCCGGTAAGCCGTCCGCGCGGACCGGTCGTCCGCCCTGACCCTGACGCTTCAGGCTTACTGTTAGTTTGACAATAACTCCAGATGCTCGTTTGTGTCAAGAAGACACGAACTGATAGGCTCCGGAAATGACCGATCGCGATCACCTGGTGGTGCGCATGACCGTCGACCTCGCCGTGCTGACGGTGCGCGAGAACTTGCTGCACGTACTCGTCATTGAGCGCGATAACCAGCCGTTCGCCGGCCATTCGGCGCTGCCGGGCGGGTTCCTGCGCGGCGGCGAGGACCTGCCCGATGCCGCCGAGCGTGAACTGGCCGAAGAGACCGGCCTGCAGGGCGGGCCGCTTCACCTGGAACAACTGCGCGTCTACGGCGCTCCCGACCGCGACCCGCGCGGCCGGATCGTCAGCGTGGGCTACCTAGCCATCGCTCCTGACCTGCCGGTGCCTACGGCCGGGTCGGACGCCCGCAGCGCTCGCTGGGCCCCGGTCGATACGGTGCGCGGCAAGCTGGCGTTCGATCACGCCACCATCCTGGCCGATGCGGTCGAGCGGGCCAGGACGCAACTCGAGTTCACCACCCTTGCCGCGGCCTTCTGCGGGCCGACCTTCACCATCGGTGACCTGCGGCACATCTATGAGGTGGTGTGGGATGAGCCAGTCGACCCGCGCAACTTCAGCCGTAAAGTGACCCAGACCAGAGGCTTCGTCGAGCCGACCGGCGGGAAGCGAGTACCGGACACCGGGCGCCCGGCCGCGCTCTACCGGCGCGGCCCGGCCCTGACCCTGAACCCGCCGCTGATGCGCGCGGGCACCGCCGGGGCGGATCCGGGCGCATCCGCTAATGGCGACGAATGACCCGGTCCCGCTCCGGCAGTTCGGCCTCGTCATACCGGTCCGTGATGGTGGCCCAGGCGAGGCCGGCCGCTTCCTGCTCGCCTCGATCCGACCTGACCTCGGCGAGCGCGGCGAGCGCCTGGACCTCGAGCCGCACCGCTCCCCCGCCGGAGAACACCTCAATCGCGCGGTCGATGGCGGCGAGCTGCTCGGCTTGGCGTCCCAGCGCGAGCCGCAGCGCTGCGATCGACAGCCAGGCCCGGCCTTCGAGGCTTCCGTCCCCGTACTCCTGGGCCAGCCGGACGGCTTCGGTGAGGTGCAGGTCGGCCAGTGCAAACGCGCCGGTGCGCCTCGCCATGATGCCAAGGCCGTGCCTGGCGTAGGCATGATCGAGCCCGGTGTCGTCGGAGTAGGTGTCGTAGACGCTGTCGAAGGCGGCTTGAGCGCCGTCGAGATCGTCCAGGGCCAGGGTGGTCTGGCCGATCCAGTACCTGGTCTGCGCGATCAGCCGCTTGTTATCTAGCTGGATGGCGATGCCCTCGGCCCTCTCAAGGGCCCGCCTGGCATTCTCAGCCTCGCCGAGGTCGAGGTAGGTCCGGCCGATGAAGCGCCAGGTCTGCCAGCAGCCGACGGCGTCGCCGCTGGCCTCATAGTGCGCGAGCACTTCGTCGAACAGCTCGAGCGGCCTGGTCAGGTGACCCTGACGGCGCAGCGCGTGCACCAGCGTCCGCAACGTGATCGCCTGGCCGTGCCGGTCACCGCTGGCCTGCAGCAACCTATTTGCCTGCTGCAAGGCGGCAATAGCGGCCTTGCTGTCAATCCGGCCGCTGGCGACCAGCGCCGGCTGGTTGAGGCAGGCCAGCACGATCCCTTCCCCGTGCGCATCGCCGGCCTTCCGGCACGCGGCCAGCGCCTGGGTATGCGTGCTGTACCAGTCATCGAAGTAGCCCCGGATTCCGTAGAACTCGTGCGCGGACACAGCGAGGTCCCAGCACAAGTCGGCCAGGCCCAGCTCCGCACAGTGCGCGACGGCGGCGCGAATATTCAGCCGCTCCTTCTCGAACCAGCCCATCGCGTCGGCGGTAACTTCGGCGAGCACGGCCGGCGGCGCATTCCAGTCGGGCACGGAGCTGTGAACGACCTCGAAGTCACCGCCGTACAAGGTCGCGTGCGCGCGGCGGGCCAGGGTGAGCAGCGCGCTGTAGGCGAGCACAGGCACCTGACCCTGGTCTCCCGGATACTCCGCCAGGGCCCGGCGGCTGACGTATTCCCTGGTCAGATCGTGGAACCTGAATCGCAGCTCAGGTTCGACCGGCTCGATCATGAAGGTGGAGGCGAGCTGCGCCAGTTCAGCCGCACCTGGCGTACCCCAGTCCTCGGACTCGCCGGGACCGGCGAGCAGCGCCGCCGCTGTCCACCGGCCGAACTTGGTCAACGGCAGTAAGCCAAGCCCGAGGAACAGCCTCCGGGCGGCCTCATCGAGCCGCTCGAAGCCGGCTCCGATCGTGCGGGCCACGCTCTGCTTGCCGTACACCAGCGCCTGCGGTCCCTGCCGGGCGAGCCGGTCCGCCAGCTCGGCGGTCGGCATCGGGTGCCCATGCACCCGGAGCGCGCCGGCGATGCGCAGCGCCAGCGGCAAGCCGCCGCACAGCGTCACCACCCGGTCGACTGACACCTGGTCGTCATCGATCCGGACGCCGGCTTCCCGCACGACCCGCAGGAACAGCTCGGTGGCGTTGGCCCGGTTCAAAGGTTCAAGCGGCGCCACCCGGTGCGCGTCGCTGAGTTCCGGCAGCCGCTGCCTGGCCGTCACGACGACCGCGCATCCGGGATTGGCTGGAGTCAGGTCGCTGACCTGGGCGCCGTCGGCGTCGTCCAGCACGATCAGCACCCGGCGCCGGGCCAGCAGGCTCCGCAGATCGGTGAGCCGCTCGGCTTTCGTCTCCGGGATCCGCGTCGCGTCGAGCGAGCGCAGGAACTGGGCGGCCACCTCACTGGTGTCGATGGCGTGGCCGAGACCGTCGCGCAGTTCCATGTACAGCTGGCCGTCCGGATACCGGTCCCGCGAGGCGTTCGCGGCCGCCAGCGCCAGCGCCGTCTTCCCGATGCCGCCAGGTCCGGAGATCACTATCACCGGCGTCGCCGAACGCGGTTCGCGGTGCAGCAGCCACGTCACCTCGGCGACGAGATCAGCCCGGCCGACGAGCTCAGAATGGCGAGGGAGCTGGGCCGGCACCGACACCGGCGGGGGCGGCGCGAATGAGACCTTCGCCGCCGGTGTTCCTGATCGCTTCGCCAGCGCCGCGTAGGCGGCCTCGACCGCGTCCTCATCGCCGCGCGCGATCGCGAAGTGCAGTGCCCGCAGCAGCGGGTCGGGCTCTCCCCCGGTCTCTTCTTCGATGGCGGCCAGGTGCCGTTCGTACCCGCTCGCGGCGTCGGCGACGTGCCCGCTGCGGTACTGGGCGTAGATGAGCTGCTCGCACAGCCGGCGATCCGCCGGGTAATACCCGCCGATCCTGATCAGCTCATCGAGGACACCGGAGTAGTTCCCGCGGATGAACTCCAGATCGAACAACCTGGCCGCCACCCGCCGGTGCCGCTGCTCGAGCGCCACGGTCTCATTGCGGAAGTTCCCCTCGGGAACATTCGATAGCGGATGCCCGCCGCGCCACAGCCCGAGCGCTTCGCGCCGCAGGCCGATTTCCTCATCGAAGCGCTGCTGCGTCGAGGCCTCCTCGGCCTGGCGCACCAGCCTGCTGAACAGCAGCGTGTCGATCGCATCAGCCGGGATCCGCATTTCGTAGCCGACCCCTGAATGCGTCCTGATGTCGGCGGACCGGCCGATCTCCGCGAGAAAGTCCCGCACCATCTTCAGGCGCTTAGGCAACTGAGCCTCACCGACTGGCGCGTCACCCCAAGCTAGCCGGATCAGCGCGGACTTAGGCATCCGCCGGTTCGCGTTGATGAGCAGAGCAGCGAGCAGGATCAGTGTTGCCCCGCTCGGCAGATCGAGCAGCAGACCGTCTTCACCGACCTGTAGTTCGCCGAGCAAACGGTAGATCACCCATTGCCTCCCCCCCGGGACGCCGGCCAAGCGAGTACCGATAAATACCAGCTTAAGGCGCTTGTCGCAGCCATTACCAGGCAATAGGCCGACGACCCGGGGGAGAAAGAAACGGCTGAGGCCAGAGCGGCGATTGAGATTGCCAGCCGCTCAGAATTCACTAACTGAGGAGAACGGCCTGGGCTCAGTTCGCGGGTCCGGGCTCGCGGCCCGACTCTCTCGGTCCGCGCACCGTGAACAGCACCAGGCCGACGGCAAGCACCAGGCCCGCGCAGATCGCGCCGCCCCGGTCATGCGGCAACCGGGTCGGCCAGACCCAGGGCGTAGTCGAGCGGTGCGCGAACGCCCCTTCGGTGATCAGCAGGTACGCCATCGGCCCGGTCCAGGCGAACGAACCGCCGACCAAGATCGCGGCCAGCAACCCGATCCCGGCCAGCCCGCCGATGTTGCGCAGCAGGGCGAGATCACCGCCCGGCAGCGAGCCCGCCGCGGCTCCGGCGGCCAGTGCGCCGAAGGCGGTCGCGGTGAGCAGCACGGCGGTGCCCAGTCTCAGCCAGGGCAACCACCGGCCGGCTACCCGCTCTGACTCGCCGAACGGCCCGTACGTAGCGACCGTGATCACGGCCGCGGCCCCGCTCTCGATCGTCACCGCGATGAAGTTCCTGGCGGCGGCACCGCCGGCGATGTTCCAGTGCCAGTGCAGCGAGGACCACAGCACGGCCCCGAGCGCGGCGAGCAGCACGACCGCGATCGGCACCAGGCGGCTGGTCAGAAACAGCCTGGTCAACCGCCAGCCGGCAGCGGCGACCCGACCGGGCCGGGCGGCGGCGGGCGCAGGCGGCGGAACGCTACCCGGCGCGGGCCGGTCAAGACCTGCCGTAGTCACGGCAGGTCCTTGAGAGCGAGCCCGCCAGCCCGAACTGCGGCCAGGTGAGCGGCCAGCCAGCGCTGCCTGGCCGACGCGGACAGGGCGGCGAACCGTCTGGCAGCCGCGTAGACCGGCCCGGCTGCCGGACCTGGGCTGGCACCAGGTCCGTCCCTGACCTCTGTTATCAGCTTGGGTTGCGCGGCGAACGGAACCCCGGCCTCTTGCAGCAGGACCGCCTGCACGGCCAGTTGAACTGGACTGCCGTGATCGGTGAACTGGTTCACGCCGATGAAGGCCTGGACGAAGTTCAGCCGGATCTGGCCGTTGAACTCGCTGAGGACCACTGGTCCGGCGCAGAAACCGCACGGTCCCGGCATGTTGAGATTTCCGAGCAGCAAGCGGGTCACCGGCGGCTGGCCGCCGAGCGATACCACCGGCGGAGGTCCGCCGTGCCCGCCAGCGTCGGCAGCAGCGATCTGCGTTGCCCGCACCGGCCCGCCCGGCAGCCCGGCCACCTCGCTTAGCACCGGTGCGAGGGCCGCGTTCACATCCGGCAGCCAACGCTGGTACGCCGGGGCCACGCACACACCGATCCCGGCCACGTGACCGCAGACTGGCGTGTACGCGATCGGCTTGTCGCTGGCGGCATCGTGCAAGGCGCTGATCACGACGCCGTGCGCGCCGACCCGGGAGGACGCAGTCAGCCCGATCGCCGTCCCCGCCGATGCTACGCCGGCGACCACGAGCACGGCGGCGGCGATCCGCAACCGCTTGCCGCCGGCCCGGGCGGGCAGGCCGGTCAGGCCGAGCGCGAGCAGGGCGATCCCGGCGAGGAAGATGATCCGCGCGATCTGCAGGTCAGGCAGCCAGTGGTAGAAGATCCCTGAGTCGGCTTGGGCGTTGCCGACGAAGCTGCCATTGGAGTTGGTCGGCAAGATCAGCGCCCACCCAGAGGGGTCTCTGAATCCGGCTTGCGACGACTGGGACATCGCCAGGAACCCGCCGAAGGCTGCGACCGGAGCGGCGAACCGGCTGGGCCAGTAGACGCCGACGGCGAACCCGAAGGCGGTGAACGCGGCCACCGCCGTGGCGCCGACCGCGACCGACCACCACGGCGGCGAGCCACCAACGCCCTGGTGGGCGTACGCCGCGAACATGACGCCGACGAAGATCAGGTAGGCGACTACAGCCCAGATCGCGGTCGCGGCCCACGTGCCGAGTTGCCCGGCCCAGCGGGGCCTGGCGGTCGTGGTCACCAGGTCAGCCAGGCCGCGGCGGCCGTCCCGCGATCCCATCCAGGCGGCCACGCCAGCGACGAACGGCCCGAAGTCGATGATGGTGTGGCCCTGGCCCAGGTTCCAGAACGTGCGTATGGCGTACAACGGCGCGGTGGCGGTGCTGGGCCGGTAAGAGTCGAACCAGAACAGCGCGGCGATCAGCGGCAGGATCCACGGCATCGCGTTGCGCCGCAACTCCACGCGCAGCAGCCGCAGCGCGCCCTGCGGCATGACGCCAGCCGCGCGCGGGATCCGGTGCCGCACCGGAGCAGCGGTCGCGGCGGCCATCACGCCACTTCCTTGGCGAAGCGGGCCTGCCTGAGTACCGCGCTGTAGCCGCGCTCCAGCGGCGCGTCGCCCGATGCTCCGCTGCCCTCACCGCAGGCGATCAGCTCGTCAGGCGAACCCTGGAACACGATCCGTCCGGCGTCCATCAGCGCGACCTCGCTGCAGGCGGCACCGACATCCTCGACCAGATGGGTGGAGACGATCACGGTGGCCCGCTCGCCGAGCTCGCGCAGCAAACCGCGGAACGCCACCCGCTGCTCGGGATCAAGACCAGCGGTCGGCTCGTCAAGCAGCAGCAGCTCAGGTTCGTTGACGATCGCCTGCGCGATACCGGCCCGGCGCAGCATGCCACCGGACAGGGTACGCAGCTTCGCCCTCGCCCGGCCGCCGAGATCGACTCGCTCGATCGCCGTGGCCACCGCCTTCGGAATCTGGCCCGGCGGCATCTCCTTCAGCAGCGCGAAATACTCGACGAACTCGGCCACAGTGAACCCCGGATAGTAGCCCAGGTTCTGCGGCAGATAGCCGAGCCTGCGCCGGATCTCCCGCCGCGGCCCGTAGCCGCCGGGGTCGCGGCCGAGCAACTGGATCCGGCCAGAGGTCGGCGGGATCACCGTAGCCAGCATCCGCAGCAGCGTCGTCTTGCCGGCGCCGTTCGGGCCGAGCAGTCCGAACACCCCGGCCCCGGTCTGCAGGCTCACCCCGTCCACGGCTTGGGCGCGGCTGAACCGCCTGGTCACGCCTTCGATCTCAACGTTCATGACGTTCCTCTCGGAATGCGAGTGGCAAACCATGCGATGGTGCCGCCGACGGCGGCGACCGCAAGATAGGGAAGGACGAGCGAGGAGCTGACGACTGCCGTGGCGAGCTGGCCTGACTCGGTGTACACCGACACCACCGTGCACGCCCAGGCGGTCAGTCCGACTGCCGCGCCGATGGTGGCCGACCGGGTCACCGTGGCCGCCGCGAGCGCCAGCCCGGACACCGCGGTCATCGGGATCAGCCAGCCGAAGGTGACGGCGGCCGCCGTCCCCGACGCCGCCGAGGCGACCAGCCCCATCGCCGCGTCCAGCGCGAACACGACCAGCACCCGGACTAGCAGCACCATCCGGTAGCTGACCGCCATGCTCTGCGCCAGCTCCCAGGCCGGGTCGATTCCCGGCCCGTAGGCGTAGGCGATGCCCGCCGCGGCGACCGCCGGCGCGAACAGGGGCACCAAAGACGCGCCGGTCCCCAGCGTGGCGAGCGCACCGGCCGCCAGCACGATCGAACTGGCGATGATCCAGCCAGGCAGCAGCGACGCGGTGGTCACCAGCGCCCGGGCCAGTCCAGGGGACCGCAGTGCCGCTGCGGCCAGCCGTTCCACCAGACCAGGGCGACGGCGCCAGACCTGAGCCGCCACTCCCAGCCACACCCGGTCCAGGTCGACATCCGGCGGGCCTTGATCCCGGCCCGGTTCCAAGCTGCCCGGTTCGAAGGTAGAGCTCATCGTCAGCCTCCGTTCCTTACTGGCTGCCGCAACACCGCGCGCATGATCTGCCTGACCCGGTGCGCGCGGCTCTTCACCGTGCCCTCGGGCACGCCCAGCAGCCCGGCCACCTCGGTGACCGTCCGATCCTCCACGTACATCAGCCGCCAGACCTCCTGCGTCGCGCTCCCCTGCGGACCGAGCGCCCTGACCGCCTCGCTGAATTCGGCCCTGAGCACTGCGGCCTCGGCCGGATCCCCGGCATCGCGGCCGACGGGTCCAGGCAGGCCCCCGCGATCAGCCAGGCCTGCATGGTCGGCCAGCGCGGTCAACGACACCCCGGCCGGCCCGCGCCGCCGCAGCCAAAGCGCCGCCTGCCGCCGGGTGATCACCCACAGCCAGCCGCCGGGCGACCCCTGCGGCCGGTAGCCGCGCGCCCCCCGCCAGATGGCCAGGAAGCTCTCCTGCAGCACGTCCTCGACCTCGGCCGCAGGCAAGATCGCCCGCAGCCGGGCCGCCAGCCACGGCGCATGCCGCGCGAACAGCTCCCGCAGCGCGGCATCGTCACCGCCCGCCATCGCAGCAATCAGCTCGTCATCGTCCATCGCCCCTCTATTGCATCCCGGAGCCCCGAGGTTCACCACCGCCAAGAACTTTCTGAGCTAGGTCAGCGGTGACCGATCAGGCGTAGGGCAGGAAGCAGATCCCGGACGTAGATACTCCGCCGCAGTACTGGGTCTTGTCGAAGTTGTCGCTGGCGATCCATAGCCCCGCGCTGGTGACCAGCATGTTGTCGGTGCCGAGACCGCGGTCATGGCTGTAGTAGCCGGCCGTGCCGGCCGCGTTGAGGTACAGCGCGCCGGTCGCCGGGTCGACTCCTTCCATGCCAGGCGCGGGATAGGCACCCGGGCCCTGGCTGTCGCAGTCCGCCGGGTTCATCGACCATCGCTCGTGCCCGCCGAAGTACACCGCCTTAGCGTCGGCGGCGGCAGCATACAGGGAGTCGCAGCCGGTGTAGTTGGTCCACCGGGCGGTCACAGCGGCCTGCGTGGCCGGGAAGGCCAGCGCGGCGTCGCACGGTCCGGTACGCACGGTGGCACCGGTCGGCTGGCCGTTCGGGTGGAAGCCCGTGGTACCGAAGTAGACGGTGGAGCCGTCCGGGCTCCAGGCGCCGTCCTGCACGTAGAACGGCTCGATCTGGGCGCAGTTAGTGGTGAACTCGGGGACGTTCCAGCCGGTCACCACGGCTGACGGGCCGCTGACGTTCAGCATGAACGCCTGCTGCCTGCTCTGCCCGCCGACCGAGGTGAAGTCGCCTTCCACCAGGTCCCTGGTGCCGTCAGGGCTGAGCTGCTGGCTGTACACGTGGGTCGCGTTCGACCCTGCTCCAGGGAACTGGTAGTTGCCAGAGACCAACAGGTGCAGGAAGCCGTCGCTCTGGCCGGTTGCCGGGTTCAGGCTGGCGAAGTAGGAGTCGGTGGTGTCGCCGTTGATGCTGGTGAAGCGGCCGCCGGTAAGCAGGTGGCTGCTGGCCGCGACGATGGTTTCCACCGGGCCTGATGCGTTCGACTTGAACGCCGTGATCACGTTCCCGGTGGCCGTGCTGATCTTGGCGATGTTCTTTACTGCGGTGCCGTTGACCGAGGAGAAGTGGCCGCCGATGTAGGCGTTCGCGCAGTCGCCGCCCGCGAACGCGATCGTGTTCACGGTGTTGCTCGCGTTGGAGGTGGTCCCGTAGGTGCCGACGACGTCCGGGGCCCAGTTCGTCACCGCATAGGGCGCGGTGGCGCTGAAGCTGAAGACGTTGTCGCGGGCGTAGGTCGTGCTGTTGCGCCTGATCGTGGCGAACGTGCCGACCGCGTACATCGTGCCGCCGCACTGGACGAGCTGGCGGATCTGCTCGACCTGGCTGGTGGTCACCGGCAGATGCGGCAGGTTGGCCGGCGGCTTGACTGACACCACGCCCGCTGGCGGCGCCTCACCGCCGGTTCCGGCTTGGGCCGCGACCGGGATCGCCAAGGCAAGCAGCGCGGCTGCGGAAGCTAGCAAGACTCTCTTCACGACGGCCCTCCCCCGACGGCGTCCTCGGATCCAGCCGAGAGCCGAGTAAGTCTGAAGCTACATTCAACCTCGGCAAAATTTTCTACCTTCTTAAGAATTTTGAGACCTGATGAGAACTTAGCCTCAGGCTTAACGATCGGCCCGGCAGCGGCTATGGTCTGATCAGCCGGACCTAGGAGGGCACGTGGCGCGCAAGCTCGGGATGTATCTGACTCCGGTCCTGGTCGCGGCGCTGCTGGCGCCAGCGGGGACCGCCATGGCCCGCACCGAAGCCAAGTCGCCGGCCGCGTGCCCGGCCTGGACGCACATCACGAGCCCGAACACCGGCACCGGCGACAACAACCTCACTGGCGTCGCCGCCACCTCAGCCGACGACGCGTGGGCGGTGGGTTATGCCTTCTTCGGCGTCAGCACCAAGACCTTGGCCGAGCACTGGAACGGCAAATCCTGGCGGATCGTCAAGAGCGCGAATACCAGCACGGGCGACGAGTTCAAGGCCATCTACACCGTGTCGTCGACCGATGCCTGGGCGGTCGGCAGCTACTTCAACGGCACGGCCGGCCGCAATCTCATCGAGCACTGGAACGGCAAATCCTGGGCGGTGATCAAGAGCCCGAACCTCGGAGCCGGGTCGAACGAGCTCACCTCGATCCGAGGTAACTCGGCGAACGATATCTGGGCGGTCGGCGACGCTGTCACCAGCTATCCGATCGCTAAGACGGTCGTCCTGCACTGGAACGGCAAGCACTGGCGGCTGGTGTCCAGCCCGAGCGTTCCGGCCGAGCCTAACTTCCTGACCGGCGTCCGGCCGCTCTCGCCCGCGCAGGCCTGGGCGGTTGGGCGCCAGGTCACGAGCAATGCCAGCAAGACGCTGATCTTGCACTGGAGCAAAAACCACTGGCGGATCGTCTCAAGCCCCAACGTCGGGACTAACACCAACTCACTTGCTGGCGTGCGGGCCTCCTCGGCGACGGACGCCTGGGCGATCGGCGACCACTACAACGGCAAGGTCGACCGGACGCTCATCCTGCATTGGAACGGGAAGCAGTGGCGGGTGGCTCCCAGTCCCAATGCCGGTAAAGGCAGTAACGATCTCGGTGCCATCGGAGGATCATCGGCGTCGAATCTCTACGCGGTCGGCCTTACCATCACGGGCTCGACTTCCAAGGTGCTCATCGCGCACTGGAACGGAAAGCACTGGGGAACCGTAGCGGGTCAGAATCCGGGGACAGCCGGCAATGATCTCGACGCCATCTACACCCAGTCTCCTACCAGCACCTGGGCCGTGGGGGACTTCAGCAACGGCCACTTCGACCGGACCCTGATCGAGCACTGCGCCGGCTAGGCACTATCGGCCAGCGGCTTCTGGAGGTAGGTATGGCGACGACGGTATTCGCCAACGGCTTGTTTCTTGAGGTCGAGACCGGCCAGTACCGCGAGGGTGACCTGCGCGTCGACGACGGACTGGTGACCGAGGCCGGGGCCGGGCTGACCGCGCCCGCCGACGCGCTGCGGGTCGACCTGGCCGGCGCCTACGTGCTGCCCGGCCTGATCGACTCGCACGTCCACATCAGGGCCAGCTCCGCTGACCTGGCGAGGCTGACCAAGCTGCCCGTCACCTACAACGCGTACCGCACCGGGCGGCTGCTCGGCCAGATGCTCGACCGCGGCTTCACGACCGTCAGGGACATGGCCGGCGCCGACTACGGTACCTGGCGCGCGCTGGAGGAAGGCCTGATCCGGGGACCGCGGCTGTTTTACGCCGGGCGGGCGCTGAGCCAGACCGGCGGGCACGGCGATCACCGAGGTCCTGGCGAGCACCTGCTGGACACCCATCCCGCCTGCGGCGAGATGTCGGTGATCGTGGACGGGGCCGACGAGGTGCGCAAGGCCGCCCGCGAAGAGCTGCGACGCGGGGCTCACCACATCAAGGTGATGGCCGGCGGCGGGGTCGCGTCGCCCACCGACCGGATCGACTCGACGCAGTTCTCAGTCGCTGAGCTGACGGCGGCGGTCGAGGAGGCGACGGCGGCCCACCGGTACGTGGCGGCGCACGCCTACACCCCGGAGTCCATCACGCGCGCGCTGAACGCCGGGATCCGCACCATCGAGCACGCGAATCTGCTCGACCCGGCGACGGCCGAACTCGTCGTCCGCAAGCAGGCCTACGTCGTCATGAACCTGGTGACTTACTGGGCGCTGCAAACCGAGGGCCGCGAGTACGGCCTGCCGGAGGGCTCGTGGCGCAAGGTTGCCGAGGTGCTGGACGGCGGATACCGCGCGCTCGAGCTCGCCCACTCGGCCGGAGTCAAGATCGGCTACGGCACGGACCTGCTCGGCCCGATGCACCAGCACCAGAGCCGGGAGTTCGTGATCCGCGCCGAGATCCAGGCCCCGATCGACATCATCAGGTCGGCGACGACGGTCGGCGCCGAGATCGTCGGCCTGCCCGGCAAACTCGGCACGCTCGCGCCGGGTGCGTTCGCCGACCTGGTCGTACTTGCACGCGACCCGCTCGAATACATCGCCGCCCTCGCTGACCCGGCCTCGATCAGGTACGTCGTCAAAGGCGGCGCTATCGAACTGCCCTACTCCGGCTAGCCCGCCGGCTCCAAGTCGTTGAGGATCGGCTGGTCAAGCCCGATCGTCTCTGGATCCTGAGGCCCGGACAGCAGAAAGACCTGGCCGTCGTGCCCTCCGTCTAGCTGCGGTTGCGCCCGCCCACCACCAATACGGAGAAAGCGCTCATATCGGTTTAGGCAACGGAATACCCACAGTTTTATTTCGCCATAAAGCCCAGTACTGCTCAGTACGTCTCCGGGCTGGGCGGATGAATGCGCATATTCATCCCTCGGAATCCGGATGAATCTGCATATTCATCCGGACCAGAGAGATGATCATGGGGCCGGTGGTGCCATCGGGGGAAATATTACTAAAGTGGCATAGCTGGGGGTGAACGCCGAGGCCGTCGGAGCCGTGATCTCTGGCAGATCGGCAGAGAGGCAGGCAGAGACGTGGCGAGTGGCATTCAGGTTGGCGATAAGGCTCCCGACTTCACCCTTCCGGCGCAGTCCGGTGAGCAGGTCCGGCTGAGTGACCGGCTTGGTGAGCGGGTCGTTGTCCTGTACTTCTTCCCGAAGGACGGCACTCCCGGCTGCACGGCCGAGGCCTGCGCGTTCCGCGACAGCCATGAGGTGTTCGCCGAGGCCGGGGCTGAAGTGATTGGGGTCAGCTCGGACTCGGTGGACAGTCACGTGGCGTTCGCCAGCCAGCACGAGTTGCCGTTCACCTTGCTCAGCGACCAGGGCGGCCAGGTGCGGAAGCTGTACGGCGTGCCCTCGGTGCTGGGCCTGCTGCCCGGCCGGGTCACCTACGTGATCGACCGGCAGGGCACGGTCCGGCACACCTTCAACTCGATGACCAGGATCGGCCGGCACATCGACCAGGCCCTGGACATGGTCAAGCAACTGCAGACCGAGCAGCCAGCCTGAGCCTGGTCAGTGCAGTTGGGGCAAGTGCCGCGTCCATATCGCGCCCGATCGTGACGTCGCCATGCCGACGATTTAGCTAGCGCTGAAAGGGGTTGCCGGCCGGTCACCAGGTGTCGATGCTGCCGGTGACAGGCAAGCTGAGGAGAGTACATGCGCCGGTTAATGACTGCCACGATCGCTGCTGCGTTTGTCTTGGCGGGGCTTGCCGCTCCGGCGGCCGCGGGAGCACGGACGGTGGGATCGGCCTCTGGCGGCGGGATTGTCGCGAAGCTGAAGCACCTGCCTGGGGTGACGTTCCTGGGGACGAATCCCAATGCGCCGACCGGGTACAAGGTCTACGAGCTGGAGATCCGGCAGCCGGTTAACCATCTCCAGCCGCACGGTGCGACGTTCGAGCAGCATCTGGAGCTGTACCAGCGAGATCTGGCCGCGCCGATGGTGATGTACGTGTCCGGTTACTTCAACTACACGTTCCTCAGCCCGCTGGACACCTATCTGTCGGTGCCGACCGCGATCACGGGCGGAAACCAGATCAGCGTGGAGGGCCGCTTCTACGGTGACTCGGTGCCGAAGCCGGCCCGGTGGCGTTACCTGACGGTCTGGCAGCAGGCCGCGGACGAGCACCATGTGGCGGCTGTGTTCAAGAAGCTCTACCACGCGCGATGGCTGATCACCGGCGTCAGCAAGGGCGGGGAGACCGCGATCTTCCACGATTACTTCTACCCGCATGACTTCGCCGGGACCTTCGCCTGGAGCGCGCCCAGCATCACGCAGACGCCCAGTCGCAGCTATGACCATTTCCTCGCTCACGTGGGCACCGCCAGCTGCCGCGCTGCCCTGCTTAATGACCAGGTCCGGGCGCTGCGGCACCGGGCCGCGTTCGAGGCCAAGGTCACCGCCGAGGCCAAGGCCGCGCACGGTACCTTCGCTGACTGGAAGGGCGGCCTGGACGAAGAATTCGAGGTCACCGTGCTGCAGACTCCGTTCGTGTTCTGGCAGTACAGCGACGATTGCGCGACCGTGCCCGGCGGCAAGGCCACGCTGGACGAGCTTTACACCTGGTACGACAACACGGCGGGCTGGCTGGCAGCCGATGACCAGGAAAGCGGGCCGTTCTTCCCGTACAACTATCAGGCCGGGACTCAACTCGGTTACCCGGTCATCGACGAGCGGGCCGAACTGGGATCGCTGCTGCACTTCCCGCTGTCAGCGCAGGTGCCCGGGCAGGACCTGCCACCTGGCATTCCGGTCCGGCCGCTCAGTCAGCACCTCATGCGGGCGATCCACAAGTGGGTTGCCGCCCACGGTGACCACCTGCTCTTCCTGTACGGCCAGGACGATCCCTGGTCTGACCAGCGCTTCACGCTCGGCTCCGGCACGCGGGACAGCACCATTTACACGATCAAGGGCGGCAACCACCTCAGCCCGTACACCGCATTGCCGACGGCCGAGGCGCAAGCCTTTGTCACGACGCTGAAAACCTGGGCCGGGCTTTCTTCCTCCAGAAAGTCGGCGAAATCAACCGGTCGGGCTTACGCTCCGCCGATCAAGTTCAGGCTGGCTTTTCTGCCCTGACCTGGTACCTGGTGGTGTAGTCGCTGAACTCTTCGTTGATGTCGGCGTAGGTCCAGCCGAAGTCGGCCGGGTCATAGCGGTGCCGGCCGAACGCGTCCTTCGGCCGGTCCTTCAGGTGCGCCGACATCCGGCTGGCGTGCTCGGCACTGACCTCGTCGCCGAAGCTCCGGTACAGCTCCCTGACCGTCTGAACCGGATCGGTGACGAGGTCGTCGTAGTGCAGGTGCCGGCACCAGCCGGCGGCCGCCTTGTCGTCATGGCGCATCGCTGACCCGAGCGCGAACCGGCATTTGCGTCGCCATTCGGCGGCGGCCGGCCTCGGATCGCGCCGGCTGGTCAGCGGCAGCTGGGCCGCGTTGGCGAGGCTGGCCAGCGAGGTGACGACCGGCCCGGGATCGCGGTGGGTCCAGATGATCCTGGCGTCCGGGTAAGCGGCGAGCAGGGCGTCTAGGTGCCAGAGATGGTTGGGCGTCTTGAGGATCCAGCGCTGGGGGGTGCGGGCGGACTGCAGGGTCTGCAGCGCCAGCCGGTGCTGGGCGTAGGCCGGGACCATGTCGGCCTGCTCGAGCCAGCGAGCGTAGCTGGGCACGTGAGCCTGGGTTTCCAGGGCCAGCGTCCGCAGGTCGTACATGAACAAGGTCACGCACTCCTCGGCCAGGGTCGCGCCGAACGGGTGCATGGCCCTGAGCGGCGGGTTGAGCTTCATCAGCTGCTCAAGTTCCTTGGCGGTCTTGGCGATCCGAGGGTCGGTGGCCGCCTCCGCCTGCGCGGTCGGCGGGACCGGATGCGCCGCTTCCCACTGCAGCAGCGGCCGGGCCTGCGGGTCCAAGCCGAGCAAGTGATCCAGGATGCTGGTGCCTGTGCGCGGCAGGCCGACGATCACCCACGGGGCCGTGATCGGCTCCTCGCGCACCTGCGGGTGCCCGTTAGCCCAGCCCTGCAGGGCCAGCCGGTTGGCCAGCGCCCGCTGCAGCATCTTGGCGATCAGGAACCGGCCGAACGTGGTGAGTTCAGCCTCGGCATGGCAGGCGGAAATCAAGATCTCCAGCGGCTCGGCGTAGCTGTCGCTGCCGAAATCGTCGCTGCCCGCCGATCGCTTCGCCGCTGCTACGACGGACTCGGACGTGAGCGCGGGGCGCTCGAAGCCAAGCCGGCTGAGCCCGGCGCCGACCGCGTTGAACGCCCGCACCGGCCGGCTGCGCAGCTCGGAGTCCCGCCAGGTGTATTCGACCGCGGTCATGGCGCCAGCACCACCACGGTGCGGCCGACCGAGCGGCGGGCCTCGTGCTCGTCGAGTGCCTTGCCCGCCTCCGACAGGCCGACCCGCTGTCCGATTACCGGGCGGATCTTGCCCTGCGCCGCCAGTCGCAGCAGATCGGCGTGGATCTCCTCGGCGACGTCGCGGCCGAACGGATTGAAACCGAACCGACGCATGCCAGGATCAACGGAACTCACCCACCCGAGCATCACGCCGACGATGTCGATGTTTCCGATGCAGGCCATCCGCAGCGGCCGGCCGGTCATTCCGTTGTTGTCGTCATCGGCGAAGCCGACCGCGAGGTACCGGCCGCCGTGCGCGGTACACCGCCAGGAGCGCTCGGCGAAGTCACCGCCGGCCAGGTCATAGACCAACTCCGCCCCGGCGTCGCCCGTCGCCGCCAGTACAGCCTCGACGAAGTCCTCGGCTTGGTGGTCGATCAGCAGGTCGGCGCCGAACTCGGCGCAGCGGGCCGTCTTCTCCGGACCGCCCGCGACCGCGATGACCTTCGCCCCGGCCGCCTTGGCCAACTGGATCCCGGCCAGGCCGAGCCCGCTCGCGGCCGAATGCACCACGACCGTCTCGCCGGCCCGCAGCCGTCCGCGCCGGAACAGCGCCAGGTGAGAGGCCTGATACGGCAGCAGGAACCCGGCGGCCTCGGCGTCATCGAACTCCGGCGGAGCGGCGAAGACGCTGACGCCGTCCGCGATCGCGTACTCCGCGATGCCGCCGAGCGCCAGCTTGGTGATCGCGACCACGCGCTGGCCGAGCCATTCCTCGCCGCCGGCACCGGCCGCGTCGACCACGCCGCAGGCATCCATTCCCAGCGTGTAAGGAGGCGGCACGGGGACCGAGACCAGGCGGCCGTGGCACCGGTCGATGTCGTTGAAGTTCAGCGACGCCGCGCTGACCTTGATCCGCACCTCGCCCGCGGCCGGCTCGGGAACCGGGACCTCGGTGACCTCAAGCACCTCGCCGGGCGGACCGTTTCTGGTCACCTGCAGCGCTCTCATGCGGCTCCCTTCGCCCAACTGCCCTGTGTCCGCCGAACTGCCCCTGATCGTAACGCCAGCGTCGGATTTATGCCCGAACCGGAATTTTCCGCAGGTTGGATGACCTTGTAACCGTGGTCCGGGAGCGTCGCCGATTGAGGGTGTTTGTGGAGTCACGGATCAGCCAGAAGGTGGCGGTCGGGGTCGTTTTCGTGGCGGCCCTGTTCATGTCGATCATGGACGCGACGATCGTCAACGTCGCTCTGCCGACGATCGGGCGCGACTACCACGTCAGCCCGACAGCGGTCGACAGCATCGCGATCGCGTTCCTGGTCAGCCTGGCGGTGTTCATTCCGGCTTCGGGCTGGCTCGGTGACCGGTTCGGCGGCAAGCGGGTGCTGCTGACCGCGATCGTGGTGTTCACCGCGGCGTCGGCGCTCTGCGGCATCGCGACCAGCCTGGGTGAGCTGGTCGCGTTCCGGGTCTTGCAAGGGGCCGGCGGCGGCATGCTCGCGCCGGTCGGCATGGCCATGCTGTACCGGGTGTTCCCGCCGGAGGAACGGATCAGGGCGGCGGGGATCCTGACCGTGCCGACGACTTTCGCGCCCGCGATCGGCCCGGCGCTCGGCGGGCTGCTGACTACCGACCTGTCCTGGCGCTGGGTCTTTTACGTGAACCTGCCGATCGGCGCAGCCGCGTTCGCGTTCGGGCTGCTGTTCGTCCGGGAAGACCGCCAGGCGCATCCAGGGCGGTTCGACTTTCGCGGGTTCCTGCTCTCCGGGCTCGGCCTCGGGCTGGCGATGTACGGGGTTTCCGAAGGGCCGATCAAGGGCTGGCATTCGGTTGACGTGCTGGCCGCGATCGCGGCCGGGGCGGTGCTGCTGGTCGTGACGGTGATCGTCGAGTTGCGTACGGCCGAGCCGATGGTGGACCTGAAGCTGCTCAGCAACCGGCTGTTCCGGTCAAGCAACGGCGTCATGGTGCTCAACTCAATCGCGTTCCTTGGCACCCTGTACGCGATCTCGCTGTACTTCCAGGACGGCCGCGGGCTGAGCGCGCTCAATTCGGGGCTGAGCACTGCTCCCGAGGCGTTCGGCGTCATGGCCGGGGCTCAGCTGGCGACGCGCTGGCTCTATCCGACGCTTGGCCCGCGCCGGCACATCACCTTCGGCCTGATCGGGGTCGCGTTCTCTATCGGCCTGCTCGCGCTGCTCGGACCCGGCACAAGCTTGTGGTGGGCGCGGCTGCTGATGCTGGCGCTGGGCGTAGCGATCGGGCAGGTCTTCGTACCAGTGCAGGCGGCGGCGTTCGCCACGATCACGCGCGAGGCCACCGGCCGGGCTTCGACGATGTTCAACGCGGTCCGCCAGCTCGGCGGCGCGATCGGGGTCGCCGTGCTCACCACCGCCATCGTCGCGATCGGACCGGTGCACATCGTCAGCGGCCATCCGGTGGCCAATCTGACCGCCTACCGGGTCGCGTTCCTGGTCGCGGCGGCGGTCGCGCTGCTTGGCACCGCGTTCTCGCTGAGGATCCATGATTCCGACGCGGCGCGGACCATTCCGGTCAGGAAGAGCAGGCGGCCGGTGGCCAGAAGCCCGCTCGACACCGCTCCGACCCTCGCGGACTGAATCGCTTTAGGGTTTCCCCCGGTCGAGCTTTCCGGCCAGGCGGGTGAGTTCGGCGGCCTGCTCGCGAAGCCGGTCGGCGAGGTGGCCTGCGGCGGTGGCGGACTCGCTCGGCACGGTGACCGCCCAGATGTCCGGGTTAGCCGTGCCGTGCCGGTCGATCTTGACGGTGCGGATCGACTGATCGCGCTGATTGACCGCCAGGTAGTCGGAGTAGAGCACCTTCAGCGCCTCGCCGACCGAGTTCGTGACGGCCGGCTTGGCCGGCTTAGCCTGCTCGGTTTGCTTCCCTCGGGCCGGATACTTGGTTCCGTCCGCAGCGGTTATCTCGGGAATGTCGCCGGCCCACTGGTTGAACAACTTGGACACCGCTGGCCCGGGAATCTTGAACACCTCGGCGATGGTCGCCTGCGACCAGCCGAGCTGCGCGTGCAGCCGGCGGGCCACGACGGCTCGCATCTTCGGCGTGGCCTGCTGCCGGTTCACCCGCAGCGCCACCGCTGCCCGCAGCGCGGACTCTTCATCGACCGCGTCCGGATCGACCCGCACGTCGTCGGCGGAGATGACTGTCTCGCTGCGGGGCGGGCTGGCTAGCCATTGCAGCCGCTCGGTGCCCTCAATGAGGACAGGGCCGTCTTCGTTGCTGTACGCCGCGATCACGACCGGCGTGGTCAGCAGGCTGTCAGGATCTGCGCTGGCGCCGAGAGCTTTCAGCTCCCTGGCCGTGAGGTTGTCCCACGGCTCGATCGCATTGGCCAGCAATTCCGCGATTACGTACTGCCGCTGTTCGCCGCTCATCCAGATCAGGCTATCAGCGGGTCGATTCGCCGGGCTCGTCTTCATCGTCGTCGTCGTCATCGTCGTCGTCGTCTTCGTCTTCGTAGACGTTGAGTTCCATCTGCGCCCTGGCCAGGCCTAGGGCCAGGTTGCCCGCGCCGAAGTGCGCGCCGGCCCGGGCAAAGTGCAGCGCCTGCTCTTCCTGCGGAATGATCTCGCGGATATTCAGCAGGCGCTGGCCCTTGCGGTAATGGTGGAGTGCCGCCTTAAAGGCCCGCTCAGCATCCATCGTCATTCGCTCCCGTCAGTCGGCGATCAGCGTCAGTCGGCGATCAGCGCAAGCCTAAGGCTTCTTTCGGGTACAGCTCAGGTGCGTGACTCCGCTGGGAGAAGTGACTGACTCGATCTCGAAACGGTCGTCCAGCCCTTCCTGGCCATCCCACACACGCTCGCCCCGGCCGAGCACGATCGGCACGATGGCGACGTGCAGGTCGTCGACCAGGTCGGCGGCCAGGAACTGCCGGATGGTGTCCGGCCCGCCGCCGATCCGGATGTCCTGGTCGCCGGCGGCCTCGCGGGCGGCGGCCAGGGCATCGGCCGGGCTGGCGTCGATGAAGTGGAAGGTCGTCCCGCCCTCCATCTCGATCGTGGGCCTGGCGTGATGCGTGAGCACGAACACCGGGGTGTGGAATGGCGGATTGTCGCCCCACCAGCCCTGCCACTCGTGGTCGGCCCACGGGCCTCGCTGCGGGCCGAACTTGTTGCGCCCCATGATCTCGGCCCCGATGCCAGGCCCCCACTGGCTGGCGAACGCGTCGTCGACGCCGGTGCTTCCGCCGGCCTGGCCCTGCATGCGGCGGAAACTGCGGGTGGTGAAGAACCACTCCACCAGCCGGGTGCCCGCATGCCCGAACGGCGACTCCAGCCGCTGGTCTTCGCCGGTACCGAACCCGTCCAGCGAGACGGCGAAGTTGTGCACTCGAACCCGCGACATGGCGGAGCCTCCTCTAGTCAGCCGGACAGATTGCCGGGACTTAAGCAACTAAGCGGTCCTCGCGGCGACTCTTAAGTGTGAACATCGACGCGCTGCACGACACTATCGGCACCGCCGCGCCCGTGGCCCGTGCCGATCGGACTGGGTCAGGGGCGCCCGGCGCCGCGGTCGCGGTGACCAGCTTGTATCAAGCGCATTCCGTCCAGTTCTTGCGGCTCGCGGTCATCATGCTCGGTGACCGGGCCGCCGCCGAGGACGTAGTCCAGGAAGCGTTCTGCTCGCTGTACCGCCGCTGGCGGCACCTGAGCGACCGCGAAAAAGCGCTCGCCTACGTCCGGTCGGCCGTGCTGAACGGCTGCCGCAGCCAGCTGCGGACCAGGATCAGGGCCGAGCGGCGCCGCCAGCCCATGGCCATCAGCCCCGCGGCCTCGGCCGAAGAAGACGCGCTCCTCGCCGA